>JALOPY010000413.1 GCA_025453735.1 bacterium
ATTTATATCAATGGGACTTTAAAATACGAAAACATTGATAGCGTTATTCACAATTTTGAGGCGCCAGAATTGTACCTGGTTCGGCTGGTCGTTACCAGTCTGAGAAATAGCTTGACGGATGAAGATCAGAAATCAGTTTCGGTCATCAATATTCCTCCAAATGCTGATTTTACCTGGCAACCTGAAATTCCTCAGCATCAGACGCCTGTGACATATACCTCCATCAGCAGCGATTCCAATCTTACGGATGAAATATCCTATTATAAATGGACATTCCCCGGTGGAACAGTGATTGAAGGCAAAGATAAAGCGATTATCATCCAACCGTTTGATGCGGGTTTTTCTCCATACAATGTGAAGTTAGAAGTCTGGGATAAATATAAAGGAACAAAATTCGAGGGATATGATTATATCATCAAAAAAATCCCGAAATAAAAATCAACGATAAGATCTAATAAACAGGATGTCTCGTGAAACTTGATCAATACATAAAATTACCAAGCAAGCTTCATTTGAAAAAATTTTGGTTTTATTTACTGCTGCTAATACCTGGTTTTGTTTCTGCCCAGGAACATTATTACTTCCATACGATCCACTCTCATGGACTTTCTGTTGCAGGCGGCAGAACGGCGAAACTCAATTACACGTACCAGGTAAGTCATCTTCGGCAAATGAAATTTTCTGGAATCTACATCTACGATACTTATGATCAGGATCGAAATCGCATCAAAGCAAATATTTTCAATGCCAATTTTCAATTCCAATATCACCTGGTAAACAGTGACAAGCTATTTTTGAATTTTGCGGTTGGCGGTGGCGGGTATTATCTCGCAGCGAAAGATTTATTGAATATCAAACATAAAGAATGGCGGGTGAATTTGGCTGTGGGATTGCAGGCAGAATTTTACATCGTTCGCAACACGCTTGCCTTAACTGTTGATTATGATCTTCTTTATATGCCCTTGAGCAAAATATACGATTTCATGCACCTACCTACTGCGGGATTGACATTTTATCTGTTTTAATCAAATAGCCAATTCAATTCTGCTCTTAAGCTTAACACATGAAGTTCTGGTTTTCGCCGGGAAAAAAATCATGGCGGGAACGCGAATGGGGCAAATCGATCAGCCAGTCAAAAAAATTAGAATCACTCGAAAAGCGTTGCAAAATTAACTTCTCTCCAATTAGTGAAGCGCACCTCCTTTTTTAAAACTTTATTCTTTCACAACCCAGAGTTTTATTTTAGCTTCGACTTCAGCGTGGAGCTTGATTGGGATCGTGTAAATTCCGAGTGCTTTGATCGGCTCGTCCAATGAAATCTTCTTTCGATCAATTTCAAAGCCTTTGTCTTTCAACAGGTCAGCGATCTCCTGAGTAGTTACCGAGCCAAACACTTTATCTTCTTCACCGACTTTTACCGTAGCCGTGCAGGAAACACCATCCAGTTTCTCAGCCAATTTTTCAGCAATTTTCTTATCTTTGGATAGCTTCAGCTCTGATCGTTGTTGTTCGGCTGCTAATATTTTAATATTCTTATCATCGGCTGTTAATACGATCCCTTTTGGAATCAGAAAATTTCGCGCGTAACCCCGTTTTACGTCAACTATTTCGCCGATCTTGCCTAACGTATCGAAATCTTTTTTCAAAATAACTTTCATCTCGAATGCACCTCTCTAATTATTAAATCAGCGGCTCATTTCCGCAACATAAGGAATTAATGCCAAATGACGGGCTCGTTTAATTGCCTTGACGAGCAGTCTTTGATGTTTTGCACAGGTTCCAGACGTCCTGCGCGGGATGATCTTCCCCTGTTCGGTCGTGAAGCGCATAATTTTCTTTTCATCGCGAAAGTCAATATATTGAGCGTTATCTTCACAAAATCGACAAATTCTTTTTTTCTTTAAAATCACGGCTGTTTACTCCTATTGAATTTATTGTTTTTTTATCTTCATCTATAGTACAAATTCTTTATAGCCGAAGTCATATTCTATCTTCTCGTCTTTTTGTTTGTCCTGCTCCTCGGTTGTTTTGGCAGGTACCGCAGTTTCGTCCGCTATTTCCGCATCGATCTCAGAATCATTCATCAACAGATCGTAATCTTTGTCATTAAGATCTTCAGCTATGTCATCATCATCAATGGTAGCATCTTTTCGATTAAGAAACTGGATTCTTCTGGCTTTTATTTCCACGACATTGCGACTTGTGCCATCATCGTTACGCCAACTGCGGCTTTGAAGCTCGCCATCAATTATAACGGCACTCCCTTTTTTTAGATTTTCATAACAACTCTCGGCTAATTTATACCAGGCAACAACTCCAACATAACAAACATTTTCTCGCCATTGGCCATTGTTATCTTTAAATTTTCGATTTGAAGCGATAAAAAAATTCGCTACTGGCGTACCATTCGTCGTTTTTCGGAATGAGGGATCACACGTCAAATTTCCTGCAATAAGCACATTATTGATGTCTGGCATCTTCAGACTTGCCATAACTATGCCCTCCATAACATCCATTTCGTTTACACTAATCACTGCGTCATCGCATTACAAAAAAATGCATTGCAAAAAAATAAATCATTGCTCTGAAGATGATTCCTGAACTAAATTTAACTCTGCATCGTCTTCTTCTAATGGTAAAAAATTATTTTCCACTTCTTCTAAAATTGCAATTTTATCAACATCTGCATCTTTCGCAGCAACGGTCCCTGCTGTTTGTCGTTGTTGCTGTCGTTCGCGATAAGCAAGAGCTTTGCTATCCAGATGGACTGTAAGGTACCGCAAGATATTTTCATCCAGCCGATAGTCTCTTTCCATGATTTTAATCAGATTGCTTGGCGCTTCGAAAACAATTTCGACATAATAGCCATATTGTCGTTTTTTAATTTCATACGTCAAGCGCTTCTTTTCCCATCGGTCGATATTTGTAATTTTTCCACCATTGTTATTAATGTTTCTCACGATCTTTTCGATGATAGCATCAATTTCATCACTTTTTAAAAGCGAGTCGATTATTACCACAGTTTGATATGTTCTCAATTGTTTTTTTACCTCCATGTTACTTTAGTTTTAACCAAATAACGGTGCAATAACCAGCGAAATAACACTCATTAGTTTTATGAGTATATTTAAAGAAGGTCCTGCAGTATCTTTAAAGGGATCGCCTACGGTGTCCCCTACAACAGCGGCTTTGTGAGAATCAGAGCCTTTCCCTCCAAACGCGCCGCTTTCAATGTATTTTTTTGCATTATCCCAGGAACCGCCAGCATTTGCCATAAAAATAGCCAACAGCACACCGGAAATTGTGGTTCCTGTTAAAACACCCCCTAACATTTCAGGATTTTTAAGAATCAATCCAAAAAAAACAGGGGTCAGCACTGCCAGTAGTCCCGGTGCGATCATCCGCTTAATGGCTGCAGTGGTAGCAATATCAACGCATTTCGCATAATCTGCTTTTGCATGTCCTTCGAGCAATCCGGGTATTTCTTTGAACTGGCGACGGACTTCCTCAATCATATCGAATGCCGCGCTGCCAACAGCTTGCAAGGCTAACGATGAAAAAACAAAAGGCAAAACCGCCCCAATCAAAAGACCTGCCATTATTTCCGGATTATCGATGTCAAGCATCAAGCGTTGACCGATCGCTTTTGCAGCAGTTTCCCGATAAGCGGCAAATAGCGCCAATGCAGTTAGCGCGGCGGAGCCAATTGCAAATCCTTTGCCAATTGCCGCCGTCGTATTTCCCACGGCATCCAATTTATCAGTTCTACGTCGCACTTCTGCAGGAAGTCCAGCCATTTCTGCACAGCCGCCGGCGTTGTCTGCAATCGGTCCGTACGCATCGATTGCCAATTGAATTCCGGTAATCGAAAGCATTCCCAGCGC
>JALOPY010000414.1 GCA_025453735.1 bacterium
CCGCCTCCAATACCGCCTAATTGAGAGTGTGTTATTTTGAAATCGAGCATAAGGCAGCGAAGCTGCAAAAAAAAATCTCAACACGAAGACACGAAGCGAACTCAAAGTTCACGAAGATATAACATAATAATTATTTTAATCTTGCTTTGAGTTCTTTGTGGTTCCTTGGCGTCTGTGTTTAAAAATTTATTGCTAAAAAAACAAAGAGTTGACTGATAATTTTATAGAATAAAAAATTCAACTGAAGAATTGACATGGAGTGCTTCTAATGAAAATAAAATATGGTTTAGGAATTCTCCTGAGCATGTCGCTGATTATAACTTCTGGTTTTGCGCAGAACTATAACCCGGTGATTGACACGGTTCATGTGGCTCAAGTTGCCGGTACATTTTTAGTCGATATCCGCTATACCGTGTCTGATGGGGATAACGATCCTTTGATTGTTTACTGTCATGTATCAAGTGATAGCGGAAAAACATTCGTCGTGCCTGCAACAACTTTTACTGGCGAATATGGATTTAATATTCAGCAAGGTATAAATAAGCACATCATGTGGGATGCAGGAAAAGATTTTCCTGAGCAATTTGGAACAAAATACCGAGTCAAATTAACGGCCAGCGATCTTAACTTGACCAAGATAGTGACTGTTCAGTCCGCTACTTTCTCGATGGGTGATAGCACCGGTCCGGACGATCAGCAGCCCCGGCATGATGTTTTTTTAAACCAGTACAATATCGCTCCATTTACTGTTACTAATGCTGAATATAAAATATTTTGTGAAATGACAAATCGCTCGTTTCCTCATGAGGGAAATGCGAATGAGCCACCTCAGGGCTACTTTTTAAATTACCCGAGCTATCCAGTCGTAGGCGTATCCTGGTTTGATGCCGTCCGCTACTGCAATTGGCTCAGCAAAATGGATGGGCTTTCAGCTTGTTATGACACAACAAATTGGAGCTTTGATCATACAAAAACTGGGTATCACCTTCCGACAGAAGCCCAATGGGAGCGCGCAGCTCGCGGCAATTTAGCGAGAATGCTCTATCCCTGGGGAAATGATTCCCCGGGAACTCGCTGTAATTACCGGGATTATGATGGAAATTTGATAAGCAGTATGGCAAATTTTGCAGAAGGCAGAGGGACGTTGCCCGTTGGACAATTTCCGCAAAATGGACTGGGACTTTATGATATGGCGGGAAATGTCTGGGAATGGTGCAATGACTGGTATCGTGATAATTATTATGCCCAGTCTCCGGCACAAAATCCCTATGGACCAACATCCGGTGATGGCAGAGTCGTACGAGGTGGCTCATGGAATAAATCTGCATTTTATATTCGATGCGCAACTCGACAGGGTACAACGCCTGCAACAAAAAATTATGAAACAGGTTTTCGAATTGCTCGATAACGTTACAGAATTTATGAACATAAATTGATGAGGGTAAAATGAAAGCAGCTAAACTGCCCACTTTGTTTTTCTTCATTGTGATTAGCAGCTTATTGATTATAACGAGTGCCTTTGCTGATTCAAGGACAAAACTCAGCAATATTTTCGCTCTGGATACTCGAACCGATGATTTCCCACCTGTTGACGGCTGGCAAATTTTAACCAATAAAGGCGACACGTACAACGAAGATCTATTGATCGATCATCATGGAAAAGCCTGGTGTTTTTATTTGCGCTCGCCTGGCGTAAGTCAGCCTGTCTATCTGAAAATATTTACATCAAATGGCTATCTCTATAAGCATGAGCAGATTGTTGGCTATAGTTCAAATTTTCAACAGCCGCAATACAGCTCGATTCGCGCGGCTGAAAATGACTCGACTGGAGACATTTGGGTTGCGATTCAGGGAAAAGATGGCGGATATTTTGTCATCTTCGATTCCACAGGAACTTTAAAGCAGGACTCTACAGTACTGAGCAAAACCGCATTCTTGCCAAAAATCGCACCGGGGCGCGACGGAAATATGTGGTTTTCCTGGCACACTCAAATCGAACCCAATTCTGAAAGCATGGGCAAAATTGCCTGTTACAATAGTGACAGCGATCGCATTTTAGCGCCGATGGATATTGGCAGACATACCTATCTGATGAATACCGATATTGCAGTGGATGATAGCAATCGGGTCTGGACTGTTCTCGAAGCCAACCAGAGCGGCGACTATTTTACCCGACTTACTATTTTTAACACCGATATGTCTTTGTATCGCGATGGACTCGCCGTATCGAGCAATACAATTCCATTAAATACGCAACGCCAGATTTATTCTGATCATTCCAATCAAAGGATCTGGATTCTTGCAAAAAATCAGTCACTGAATCAACAACAGTTGCATCTCTATTCGCTGGATGGTACCAAACTCAATACCATCAATAATGCTGGTGATTGCAGTTTTACCAGGAATGAGACAGATTTGCTTGAGGTGATAAAATTCAATAGCCAGATCAGCACCAATAAAACTTATGACGCGTTTTATTATAATTTGATTAATGGGAATTATTATGATGCTCAAGCTAAATTTGATAGCACCTATCAATTTGTCCGGAACGGAATTGCCTATAATCTGGAGTATCCGACGTTAAAAGTTTATGCGGTTCAACTTGATTCAAATTTGACTAAACTAAAATTTGAAACTGTGGTTCATGGCGTTCCAATTATTTCCGTAAAAGCAATCCGATTTGACACAACAAAAATTAGTAGCACTTACCGGAAGCAAATTACTGTTCCAGTTCGAAATGATGGAAATGCAACTCTGGAAGTGACCAATATTCTTCCTCATGATCAGCATTTTACCGTAAATCAGACCAGCTTCGAGGTGCTTCCTGGTCAAAGCCAAAATATCACTGTTCAGTTTGTTCCAACTCATACTGACACGATTGTCGATTATATTCTATTTTTGAGCAATGATCCGAATCATGATTCATTGAAAGTCAGCGTCAGCGGAAGAGGCCATAATCCAACAATTCCGATCGTAAAAGTGAACCAGGATTCACTCATTTTTGATACCATTATTTTGGGAAATGCCCAGACAAAATACCTGTATGTTTATAATGATGACAAATACGAGCCATTGAAAGTTTTTTCAATCAAATCTTCAAATCAACAGTTTAAAACTTCTGATTCTTCAGGATTCACGCTGAAAGCAAAAGAATCACGATGGGTGCCGATTGTTTTCAAGCCGATTGTGATTGGCGAGGTTGAAGGAATATTAACCATAAATAGCAATGATACAACGAGACCGAACCTCAGAGTCTATCTGCGAGGGACCGGACTGCGCTTCGGGACGCCTGTAATTGCAGTCCAGCCTGATTCTCTGAATTTTGGTGAAATTGCTTTTGGCAATCAAAAATCGTTATATTTAGAAATCGAAAATAAGGGAGATGATGCGCTTCAAATCGAAAACATCTCCGCGGCTGATTCTCAGTTCACCTCGAACGCAACGAATTTCTCGATCCCTTCTCATTCAAAATATTATGTTCTAATCACCTATCATGCGAAACGATTGGGAGTCGTGCGTTCGATCGTCACGATAGAAAGCAATGATAGCTCCATGCCGGAATATTTTGTTCCGGTCAAAGCTACAGCAAGGATTACCTTACCTCCAGCGATTTCGATTTCACCGGATAGTATCGGTTATGGGGAAACGCCGCTCGGCAGCTCGATGACACGCTATTTCTGGATCAGTAACCTGGGTGAAGAACTATTGAATGTTAAAAACATAATTTCAAGTAATCCCCGGTTCGTCGTCAACCAGAAGACTTTTTCCGTTAACCCTGGTTATCCACAGGCAGTTTCTGTAACGTTCACTCCGACAGTGACGAGTCAGCAAATCGGTTTCCTGACAATCATCAGCAACGATACAACAAATGATACGAC
>JALOPY010000415.1 GCA_025453735.1 bacterium
CCGAAGTTGCCCGAGGCCGCGAGATGGTGGTGCAGCCCGCCGTCCGTGACCAGGAAGACGTGTCCGCGCGACACCTTTCGGTCGACCACGCGGCATACGTACACGCCGGCCTCCCCCACGAGATACCGACCTAGCTCGACCACGAGCTCCACGCCTGGGAGCTTGTCAGCAGCAAGCGCGACCAGTTCGTGCAGGTTCCGACCCACCGGCGCAAGGTCCAGCAACAATGCTGATTTGAGGAATCACTCCCGAACAAAGGGTATTTCTCAAAAAAATTTCTGCATAGCCACCCAGGCTGTCAACGCCTTCCTGAATGCGAGCGCCGCCTGAGTCATTGATGCCGATAACAGGCGCACCAACTTTCAGCGCCAGATCCATGATCTTGCAGATTTTATTGGCATACATTTCTGAGAGTGATCCGCCAAAAATGGTAAAATCCTGTGAGAAGACAAAGACAAGCCGACCATCAATCGTACCATAACCAGTGACCACGCCATCGCCGAGATAGCTTTCACGTTCCAGTCCGAAATCTTTGCAGCGATGGCGGACGAACATGTCCATTTCCTCAAAGCTGCCTTCGTCGAGCAACAGATCGATTCGTTCACGGGCAGTGAGTTTTCCCTTTTGATGCTGGGCGTCGATGCGCTTTTGTCCGCCGCCGAGTTTGGCTTCAGATTTGAGTCGGTAGAGTTTTTCGAGCTTTGGATCGAGGGGCATGATTTTGAGCACCTGATAAATTTAATTTTGAATGATTGGAAAATTTATTTTTTGATTTATAAGCTGTTCTCTTTTTAATTTTATTTCGCTAATAAAACTTTGTGCCTGCTGTAGTTGTTGTTCAGCATCTTCTTTGGTGGGCTGATAAAAATCTTCATAATCAGAATCCTGCCTCGAATCAAATGCTGAGTGAGCCATTTTGCTAAATTTTTTATCAAAGATATTCGTTTTTACAAAATATCGGTCATAGAAACTGAGGACGCCAGCATGAGAAGAACTATCTAATTTTAACAGAGCCAATAATGATCGCATGGCATTAAAAATGGCATAGTACGAGCGGTTTATGCTACCATCATATTTTTGATTTTCAAACAGTATTTCGGCTTGCCCAAGCAAATCATAGGCTTTTTCTAAACGATATTTTGATAGGTCAATAACAATTTGATCTAACATAATTTAATTCCATCTTTAATAATATCATTATAGAAAACTGTTTTATATTTTTGATTTCTTTGCCAGACTTGAATATCTTTGAGGATCGGTGAAATAATTACATCCTTGTCTATTGAATAATCAGCAGAAAGAGAACTCATTTCATTTCTTATTTTAGAATTGAATTCTTTCACAATGAATAATATATCAATATCAGATTCTGGCGTCTGTTCATTTCGAGCGTAAGAGCCAAAAAGATATCCTGCAACAAGATTTTCTTTTAAAATGGCTTGTGTATCTCGAATAAAATTTTTTATGATATCATTAATTTGAGATTTCATTTTAATTCGCACCAAATTTTTGATGAATATACTCCACAATCTCTTTCGTCGTCGCGCCAGGCGTAAACAACCGATCAACTCCTTCCTGTTCCAGCTTCTCAATATCCTCATCAGGAATAATGCCGCCGCCGAAAACTTCAATGCTCTCAGCGTCTTGTTCTTTCAATAAATTAACCACAGCAGGAAACAGCGTCATGTGAGCGCCAGAAAGGATGCTCATTCCGATTCCATCGACATCTTCTTGAATGGCGGCGGTGACAATTTGTTCAGGCGTCTGTCGCAAGCCTGTGTAGATCACTTCAATGCCTGCATCTCGTAATGCTGCAGCAATGACTTTGATGCCTCTATCATGTCCATCGAGCCCTGGTTTCGCTAATAAAATTCTTATCTTTCGTTTCATTGTTACCTCGTGTATTCAAATTTAATAATTTTTTGTTAGTTGCTATTTGTCAGTTGTTCATCATCACGGCCGACTGGAGACTGCCAACTGCTGACTGGTGACTGATAACTGCTTACTAAAAGAACGGTGGCTCCTGATACTCCCCAAACACCTCTCTCAAAACATCTACAATTTCACCCTCTGTTGTATAACATCTAACACAATCGAGAATGGCTGGGACTGTGTTCTCATTGCCCTGTGCCACCTTTCTTAGATTTTCCAGTGAGCGTTTGACCTGGTCGTTATCCCGATTTTCTCTCAGCTTTTTCAGGGCATCGCATTGATCCTGTTCCACCTGCGGATCGATGTACAGAATCGGGATTTTGATTTCCTCATCGGGTTCAATGAAATCATTGATCCCGACCACGATCCGATCCTTTGCTTCGATCTCTTTTTGATAGCGATAGGCCGATCGGGCGATCTCCTGTTGAAAATAGCCCTGCTCGATGCATTTTAGTACGCCGCCTCGTCGCTCGATCTCGTCAAAATATTTTTCAGCCTGAGCTTCGATTTTATTAGTCATCGCTTCAACAAAGTATGAGCCAGCCAGCGGATCGATGGTGTTGGCAACGCCAGTTTCATGAGCAATAAGTTGTTGAGTTCGCAAGGCGATTTTTACAGCATGATCCGAGGGCAGAGCCAATGTCTCATCCATCGAATTCGTGTGCAAGCTCTGGGTGCCGCCGAGCACGCCAGCTAATGCTTGAAATGCAGTTCTGACAATATTATTTTCTGGTTGCTGCGCTGTCAGGCTGCACCCAGCGGTCTGGGTATGAAAGCGCAATAGCCACGAGGCTTCATTTTTGGCTTTGTATTTTTCCCGCATCCGCCGAGCCCAGATACGACGTGCTGCCCTGAATTTAGCAATTTCTTCGAAGAAATCCAAGTGGGAATTGAAGAAATATGATAATCTTGGGGCAAACACATCCACATCGAGCCCTGCTTTGATGCCAGCTTCCACGTAAGCAAAGCCATCTGCCAGGGTGAAAGCCAATTCCTGTGCCGCCGTGGCGCCAGCCTCCCGAATGTGATAGCCAGAAATCGAGATGGTATTCCATTTGGGCACGTGATCGGCGCAGAATGCCATGGTGTCGGTGATCAGTCGCATCGATGGCTCGGGCGGATAAATCCATTCCTTTTGCGCGATGTACTCTTTCAAAATGTCGTTCTGAATCGTCCCTGTCAATTTTTTTGACGGCACGCCCTGTTTTTCAGCGACGGCGATGTACATAGCGAACAAAATCGAAGCGGGGGCATTGATGGTCATTGAAGTGGAGATTTTATCCAACTGAATTCCTTTGAACAGCGTCTCCATATCCGCCAAGGAATCCACTGCCACGCCGCATTTGCCCACTTCGCCCAGTGAGCGAGGATGATCGGAATCATAGCCCATCAGCGTTGGCAAATCGAAAGCGACGGAGAGACCCGTCTGTCCCTTATTCAGCAGAAAATGATAGCGTTCATTGGTTTGCGCCGCATTGCCCATGCCTGAAAACTGCCGCATCGTCCACAGCTTGCCCCGATACATGTTGGCATGAACACCACGAGTGTAGGGATAGTCGCCAGGGAAATTGATGTCCCGCTCGAAATCGATACCCTCCAAATCCAGGGGAGTGTATAACGGATTAATTTCCTCGCCTGAGACGATGATGAATTTTTTGTTTAATGTTTTTGATTTATTGGCCTGCTGCTGCCATTGTGAATGTAGTTTTTCAATTTGATTTTTAGTTTTATCATCGAGCATTAATTTTCCTCCAGATTTTTAAACTTCCGCACCGAAACATTTTGCCAGGTGAAAGTGTAGTTGTCCGGAATTTCCGGACAACTGATTCTTCCTGAAGCTCTCCTTCTGCAAAAATATTACGAATGTGTTCTGAAATGGTACGCTTGTTTTTGTCAAACAGTTGGCATAGATGTGACTGTGATAACCATACAGTCTCATC
>JALOPY010000416.1 GCA_025453735.1 bacterium
TTATTTTTGTAAATTAGCTTGAGCCTTGGTTAACATTCCAAATTTCAAAATCAAAAATCCAAATAAATTACAATAATCAATTGCCAATTGCCAACGCAGTTTAGGAATTTGAGATTTCGGTAATTAGAGCTTATTTCGAATTTGGCTATTGTAGTTTGGAATTTATTTCTTTTCTTCTCCGAATCGCTTCCAATCTCATAAAGTCTTTGGCATTATCATTGCGATCGACCGTGATTTGATCAATCGAATGATCGGTGCCTCCAGCATGTCGAATGACATCGTAAATTGGATCCCAAACTCGCCCGATACGATATTGCTCTGAAGTGCGGAGAACTAAATCATAGTCCTCACCATAGTTTCGGCTATACTCGCCATCATTCATGCCAAACCAGCCCAATTCTCGAATCACTTTGATATGAGCCGAACGGGGAGCGCCAGCACCATTGATTCTGAGAAGATTATTTCTGCCATTTTCTTCAGTCCATTCATCATGAGTAACAACCTTAACTTCCTCATCTCGAGTAATTTCACCCGTGACCGCATCCTTATTCCAAACCTCATACGAGCCAATGACCATGCCAATGCGATCATCCGAATCGAAGACTTTTAAAATTTTTTCGACCGCATCGGGTTTCAGGCGATCATCGGAATCGAGCTGCACATAATATTTGCCCCGCGCTTCTCGCAAACCTTTATTCAGGCAGTGCCCGAGGTTGTTGATATCTTCAATCAACAACTTCACCTGGGGCTTGTTGGGATCATATTTTTTGCCGCCAGGAAGATAGGGTTTCACACCGTTGATGGTTGGATCATCGGGACCGCCATTGACGACGACGATGACCTCGACGTTTTTAATCGTCTGCGCTTGAACGCTGTCAATCGCTGTCCCAATGAATTCCTCCCGATCAAAAACTGGAATGACTATGCTGGCAATGCAGTCGCTGAATTTTTTCTCTTCTTCCAGAGAATATTTCACTCGATGGTAATTTACTCCAGGAGTCAGGTATGCGCCAATCCGTTTTAAATGCTCCGTGACGGCATCTTCCATTTCTAATTGGATTTGCTTCCCGGCAAGCAGGTAATCGAATACATTCTGCTTTTTTTCAGTAGCCTTCACCAAATATGAATAGCCGTTTTTCGCAGCGGCGATGTGGACTAGCTTAAATTTTTCTGAAACCTTCAAACGCAAATCATAAAGATAAGCAGCTTGATATTTCTCATTCAATCCCTGGACGTGATCGAGCACGTGTCGCGGGAAAAACCATACCAAGCCAAAATCCATATTATCCCGCACTCTGCCTTCATGATGATCCAGCAGATGGACATCTATTTTCTTGCCCTTCTCATCAATCAGGCAATAATCGGAATAGATCATTCCCAAATCTGGGTGTCGTTGCGCAACCGCCCAAAAAGTTTCCAGGGTGCTCAATCGGTAAGTAATCGGCGATTGCAAGTTATTCGCCAGCATGACATAATCGCCGGTCGCCTGGGTGATGGCGTGATTCAGCGCCAGGGCGTGATTGGCAAAATTCACTGGCAGATGATGAATATTGGCATGGCGAGAAATTTTTGGATACGAGGCATTCGCCCCTCGCAGATCGATAAGTATCAATTCCCAATTTTTATAATTCTGATTGATAAGACTTTGAATTGTCTCATTGAAAATATCATCTGAATAGCTCAATTTATCTTTGTAAAACATTATGATACTGATTTTGCTCATACGATCCACTCCTGTATTTATAGTTTCCAGAGTTCTGCAAAATATTAAATTATAGGGTCATTGCGAGGAGTTTACGACGAAGCAATCTTACGATATTTATAACATGACAAGATTCCTCCACCGCGGACTGGCGGTTCGGAATGACAAATTTCTCAATTTTGCAGGGGTCTAATAGTGCCCAAATTAATTTTATAAAGATAAGATTTTAGAACTATTTTTGCAAGTGAAAAATTAAAAATTCTATTTTTTTGCTTGACATTATGGATAAAAAATACTAACTTCTTCACCTCAAATAAAATTTTGGGGAACTTTTTAATCAAACAAGACTATTATAAACAAATAAATTAACATCATTAGTATTTTCACAACCGTGGAGGAATTGGTATGAAAAAAATTAGTATTTTTATGTTGGTCGTTTTTTTGGTAGGCGTCATTGCAACCGGCTTTGCCCAGGCACCAAAGTTCAAATATGTTGGCGTTGCCAAATGCAAGATGTGCCACAAAGGTGAGAAGAACGGCAACATCTTTGAAATCTGGGAAAAGAATAGCCATGCGAAAGCCTACGCAACATTGGCAACAGAAGAGTCGAAAGCAATTGCCCAAAAAGCTGGCATAAAAGGCGATCCTCAGCAAGCAAAAGAATGTCTCTCCTGCCACGTCACTGGCTACGACGCTGCGGCTGATTTGAAAGATATCAGTTTGACAATGGAAGAAGGTATCTCCTGTGAAGCGTGCCATGGACCGGGCTCAGCATATAAAAGCCTGAAGGTCATGAAAGATATTACTGCCGGAACAGTCAAAGGCGCGGATTTTGGTCTTGTGACACCCGATAAAAACTTATGCGTCAAATGCCATAATACGAAAAGCCCAACCTATAAAGAGTTCAAATTTGAAGAAGCAGTTAAAAAATTTCATCATCCGTTGCCCAAAAAAGGTTAATCAGATTTATTGAAATTTAGAAGCTATCCTGGCGCAGCCATCGCTTTCTAATTTCGCAACAGTTTTTCGCTGTGAAATTTACGAAATCTCCGGCTGCTGTTCTCTGCTTCACAGCTCGGTGGTTTCGACCAGGTTAAACTTTTTTTAGAAAAACTATCAAAGCCAACATTGATTGATGTTGGCTTTTTTATTCATTTTTTTCCTTGACTTTCTACTTGTTTATTGTTACATTTCCTGCACTTATTTAGCAGCTATTCTAATTCCAATTATGTTTTGACAAAATTTCAGGAAAGGTCTTGAAATATGTCAACAAAAACGGGTATTGTTACAGCGGATCTACTCAACGTCCGCACCGAATCTTCAATATACGCCTCAATCTTATGCCAGTTGATAAAGGGGACTCAAATAAATTTGCATCGCAAAACCGGGGATTGGATAGAACTGGATATGTCTTCCCTCCAGGGCTATTTAAATCGCAATTACACGGTGCTGAATGCCACGCCACAAGAGGAACGCGGCGGGGTTGAGTACGGCATTGTTGAAGCCGACGCGCTCAATCTTCGTTCCGGTCCTGGATATGAATACCAAACGGTAACAATTATTCCCCGTGGTACTGCTCTTGAAATTTTAGAGGAAAAGCCAGAATGGTTTTTTGTTCAAACGCGCCCACTGAAAGGATTTCTTCAAACCGACCTTCTTGTCGAGGTCATTGGAGGAGCTCCTACAGGAAGTGAATTTTATTTAGCCGTTGTCAACGAGAATTTAGTAAATTTACGATCCGGTCCTGGTTCAGATCATCCCGTTATTGCGGTGCTTGCCAAAGACACCCAGGTTCACGTTCAGTCATCGTCGAGCGGATGGGCGAAAATTTCGACAGTTGTAAAGCAGGGTTATCTCCGAAAAGAATTTGTGAAATTATCTACTCCAGCCTCGGCAAGTGGCGATTCATTGATGACAGCAACAATTACAACCGATCGATTGGCGCTTCGAAACGGTCCGGGAGATAGCTTTGCAGCCCTGGCATTTCTCAGCTCGGGTATTCAGGTAAAAATTTTGGATATGACTGCGAGTTGGTTGCGTGTTCAATTGCTTAATCAATCCGGCTATGCATCTGGAAATTATATCCAGGAGATCAGTGGCGGAACTTCAAATGAAATCCCCGCGCCAGGTGACCCATTAAAACCACCAGCAAACGAATTGATACCG
>JALOPY010000417.1 GCA_025453735.1 bacterium
GAAGTATTTATCAACAGGAAAGGAGCTGTCCATGAAAAATGCGATAAGTAAATTGCTGATTCTGGTTGTGCTGCTATGGACGCAATCTGTCATGGCGCAGGATATTCAGGATATCTACGATTCAGCCAAAGCATCGTTGCTCGATGGAAATTACATCACCGCGCTGACGAAAATCTCTGATGCGAAAGCACAGATCGTCATGGATCCCCAATTGGATCCCAATGGCGTTTTCAATACCAGGCTGCTCCCCAAACTCGAAGCCACAGCAAACTCGATGGCAAATATTGGCAGCGCGCTGGAAGCGCTTTACAATACGGCTCAAACCGAAAGCATCTTTCCTGATCTGTCGCCATCCTTAGAAGCGGTGAATCAATACAGTCAGTACGCCAGGAATACCAGCGAGCAACTCATTGCTAAACGGGATTCGATCCTCTCGAGTTTTGAGCTCGATCCGGAATTCCGCGATGCGCTGAGAAACACCCCTGCTTTCAAGCAAATCGAGCAGTTTGCCTCGGCTGGAATTGTGGAAATGCTATCCGAAAAATTCACGGATATTGTTTTGGTGCTGACAGATTCCATCAACTCCATCAATTTCCAATATGAGACGGTGGTAGCAAATTTAGAAAAGATGAAGAAGTCTGCCACAGCAAGCAAAGCGGAACGGAAGAAATTAGAGGACCAGTTAGCTGCGCTATCTCAGGAGCGCACCAACTACATGACTGCGATTTCCGAAATCCTCGTTGGCGAAACATCAGCCAAAAATGACCAGGTTCAGATGATCCTCATGGATAAAAATCTTGATAATGTTTTCTACAGCGCCATTACATCTGAAATTCAGCGTGTCGAAGCGATTGGCGAGGTGGATTCTGTGGGCTATCGCGAGCTGCAGAAAAACTATGATCGCATGAAGAAGTACAACGAAATTTTCGCAAAGAACAATGTGACCGGCGATCAATCCGCCCTGTTAGCCCGGTATGAAGCAGCCATTAAAAATGTGAAAGTGATTCAGCCGGCTCAGCCAAATTATCTCCTCTATTTCGGTATCGCCGCTGCTGGATTGATTTTGATTTATGTGATTTATAAAATTGTTGCTTCAGCAAAAAAAACAAAGACGAAAGATAAGCCGATGGAGCAGACTGGTGCATGAATATTATAGAATGACTTGTCGCTTAAAAAAATAATAGAAGATCAAGATTGAAATCAATGCAACTATATTTCTAATAATAGAAGCTTTTTTTATTCACTTAAGAGCAGTCTAAATTATGTTCGATCATACGATGAAGAAGGAGAGGTAGTTATGGCAGTCTATTCATTCCTTGATCTGGCTTTTGACGTTCTAAAGATGGTTTCATCACCGTTGACGTATCAGGAAGTCTGGCAGATCGGGAAAGAGAAAGGGCTCGCCGACAAGATCAAGTCAACGGGTAAAACTCCGTGGCAAAGTCTTGGCGCGCAACTCTACGTCGAAGTGCGGGACAATGAAGATTCACGATTCATAAAGGTCGGGAAGCGCCCAGCAAGGTTTTTCCTAAAAGAGCGAGCTGGCGAAGTGCCACAAGACGCCGTTGCCAAAATTGAAAAAGAAGAGTCCAAAAAGAAGGAGAAGAAAACGGGCTATTCCGAACGTGACCTTCATCCCCTTTTGACCTACTTTGCCTATGCCAATCCGAGCTTCAATCGTGGTCGATCCATCTTCACCAAAACGATCCTCCACGAAAAATCTCAACGGTCAGGTTACAATGAATGGATACATCCCGACATGGTTGGTTTCTATCTCCCTCTTGACGACTGGCGACCAGATGTCATCGAGTTCAATCGTTTGTCGGACAATAACTCCCTACGACTGTTCTCGTTCGAAATTAAAAGAAGCTTGACCAAAGCAAACTACAGAGAAGCCTATTTCCAGGCGGTTTCAAATTCCTCATGGGCGCACGAAGGATATCTTGTCGCAGCAGAGATACTCCAAGATGATGAGTTCTTGGCAGAACTCGAGCGCCTTGCATCCTCTTTTGGCATTGGCATCATTCACCTTGATCCGGAAGATATTGACAGTTCTATCATCCTATATCCTGCTCGAGGCAGAGACACACTGGACTGGGAAACAATAAACAAGCTTTGTGAACAGAATTCTGACTTCGAGAAGTTCCTGCAGGATGTAAAAATTGATTTCGAGTCCAAGCGAATCCATCGATCAGAATTCGATGAGGTTGTCAAGGATATCCGGAAATATATCAAAGATAAACTTAAGATCGAACAACCGCATTAAACTCGGACTGGCAATTCTGCTGCGTTCCAATGCCGGCCGGTTATGCGGGGCTTAATGCATTCCCATATCTTGTACAAATAGCTAATTGCTAAATTGATATTCCAGCAAGCCAAATACGAAAGACAAAGAATTCATTTACCATGAAAATCAACCTTGCAAAAACCATCTTCACCACGAGTGAAATCAACTTCATCTCAAGCCGGCTCAAATCCGCGCTGAAAAAAGGTTATATACAAGAGAGATTTGAAAATAATCCATACCTCGAAGTTTCATATAAAGGCGTTGAGCAGAAAGGCATCTCGCCAAAATGGAATATCAAAATTTATTCCTATAATTGCGAGAAAAATGGACATAGCATTGTCTGCGTTGATAATCATGTTCTCAATATTTTGCTGGAACAGGACTATGATCAGTTTATTCCACCGAATCTTCGAGTCTTGAGCGTTGATGATGCGGGCTGGGGATTCCCGTTGTGCGGCGTCATGGTTGGCGTGTCGGATGAAAAAGAAGTCAAGACCGCAATGGTACCCATCGAATATTTCCAAAATAATTCCAAAAATCACTTCAAATCAAAAAAATATTTGAAAGTCTATGCTGATCTGGCGTTCCAACTCCTCGATCAATTTGGCGCGTCGCCAGCAACGCATCGCATTGAAATTTGCACCGGCTATGTGAATCAGCCGCTGCGGGAAAAGCTCAGGAAGCATGGATTCGATGTGCGCGTGGTGGAAATCAAAGGATTGCTGCAAAATGAGTTAGAAGATATTTATAAAAAGTATGTGTTTGAAGCCCTCGGCGTTGATATTTATTATGATCCGAAAGGCATGGAGAAATCAGAGATCGGTAAGCGATATTATAAATGCCTGAACTATGGCTTAAAAAACTGCCCGGAACAGATTAAAACCGGGTGGGATGCGTTGTGTGGAATTCGCGGCTAACCCAAACCTCAGAGGTTTCTAAAAACCTCTGAGGTTTCACATAATTTTTAAAAAAAACCAGGTTTTTGAAAAAAACCTGGTTTCTACTGAGAGAAGGAAATTCATTGCATGTCGAAAATTCTTTTAAAAAATTGTTTTCATCTCGTCACCATGAATCCGCAGCATCAGCGATTCAATGGAATTGATGTGTTGATCGAAGACAATCGCATCGAAAAAATCGATAAAAATATTCTCGTGCAAAATGCTAAAGAGATCGATTGTTCGAGCAAGCTCGTCATTCCTGGATTGGTAAATTCGCATCATCATTTATGCCAAACCCTGACGCGCAATCTGCCCCAGGTGCAAAACAAAAAATTATTCGACTGGTTGACGACCCTCTACGAAATCTGGAAATTTCTGGACGATAAGGCGATCTATTATTCCACACTTTTAGGCTGTGGAGAATTATTGAAAACAGGCTGCACCACAACAACGGATCACCATTATCTTTATCCGAAACAAATCCTGATGGATATTCCTGCCATTCAATTTGAAGCGGCGGCAAAACTGGGTATTCGCTTCTGCCCGACTCGCGGCTCCATGTCCCGCAGTCAGAAAGATGGCGGATTGCCG
This sequence comes from bacterium, assembly GCA_025453735.1. GTDB lineage: Bacteria > Zhuqueibacterota > Zhuqueibacteria > Thermofontimicrobiales > Thermofontimicrobiaceae > JALOPY01. Next base: position 3,817 of record JALOPY010000417.1, read on the forward strand.
CCCGATAGCGTGGTTCAGGATGAAGAAACGATTCTCAAACACAGCGAAGA
>JALOPY010000418.1 GCA_025453735.1 bacterium
CATGGAATCGGTTGCACCCCCGATCCTGAGAATAGAGATTGACAAACTCCCAGGCTTCACGAGCATACTTTGAGATCGGTGCCAGATCCCACTTTTCGATTGTGACCGGGCAAAAGCATTCTTTATGTTTTGGCTCCATTGAATCAAAAACGCAGCCATCGGAATCGATTCCCACAAAAAAATCATGCTGCGGCTGAAAATGAATCAAATCATCTCTGCTAAATTTCATAATAGGTTTACCTTTAATAATTAAATTCGTATTTTAATAACATCACCGATTCCATCGCTCCCAGCGATGGAATCGGTCGTTATGAACTTTCTTGCATCTCACGTTTGACGTTTGACATTTCACATTTCACGTCTCACGTTTCACTTGTCACCGATCCACCCGGGCGCTCCCGCCGCCCATGATTTTCTCGACTTCTTTCAACGTTGCCATCGACGTATCGCCGGGCGTGGTCATCGCTAGCGCGCCATGAGCCGCGCCATAATTGACCGCTTGTTCCGGATTATTCGTGGTCATAAAGCCATAAATCAATCCCGAGGCAAAGCTATCGCCGCCGCCAACTCGATCAAGGATTTCGAGATCAGGTCGATGGATCGCTTGATAAAATTTTCCATCATCGAGATCAGGTCGATGGATCGCTTGATAAAATTTTCCATCATGCCAGCAAATCGCGCCCCAGTCATTGATCGTTGCGGTTTTCACGGTTCTCAATGTCGTGGCAACGACCTGAAAATTGGAGTACGATTTCACCACTCGCTGGATCATTTTTTTGAAGCTATCGATTTCCAATTCGGATAAATTCGCATCGACGCCTTCCACTTCAAAGCCAAGACAGGCAGTGAAATCTTCCTCGTTGCCGATCATTACGTCCACATGTTTCGCGATTTCTTTATTCACTTGCTGGGCTTTTTCTTTGCCGCCGATTGCCTTCCAGAGCGAGGGGCGATAATTCAAATCATAAGAGATGATCGTTCCATGTTTTTTGGCAGCGGACATGGCTTCCAAAATGACATCGGGTGTGGTTTCTGACAGCGCGGCAAAAATGCCGCCGGTATGAAACCAGCGAACGCCCATCTCGCCAAAAATTCGATCCCAATCAATATCGCCCTTTTTCAATTGCGACGCCGCGGTATTGCCGCGATCCGAACATCCCACTGCCCCGCGAATTCCATAGCCTCGTTCGGTGAAATTCAGCCCATTCCGTACGGTTCGGCCGATCCCATCGTAGGGAATCCATTTGATAAATGAAACATCCACGCCGCCCTGGAGAATAAAATCCTCGACTAATCTTCCAACTGGATTATCGGCAAATGCAGTCACGACGGCAGTTCGCTGACCGAAACAGCGGCGCAAGCCACGGGCGACGTTATATTCCCCGCCACCTTCCCAAGCTTGAAATGCGCGGGCTGTATGAATTCGTCCTTCACCGGGGTCCAGTCGCAACATAATTTCGCCCAGGGATACTTGGTCATATTTGCATTCAGAAGCTGGTTTAATCTTGAGTGGCATAATCTTACTCCTTGCTAAATATTATTCTAAAATTTTACCTATGATAAACTGATTCCATCGCTCCAAGCGATGGAATCAGTCTGCTAGATGTTTGCTTTGCTGCTTAGTGTTGTGTGTTTTTTGGTGGCTTCTAAAAATTAGCTCAACCAATCCGTATGAAAAAATTGCTTTCGTGGCTTATCCACCCGCTCGTAAGTATGCGCGCCAAAATAATCGCGTTGCGCCTGCAACAAATTGGCAGGCAATCGCTCGCTGCGATAAGCATCATAATAAGCCAGAGCGCTGCTGAATGCGGGAACAGAAATTCCACATTCCACCGCAGTTGCTACGACTTTGCGCCAGGCAGCTTGATTTTTATCGATAGCTTTTTTGAAATAGGAATCCAACAGCAGATTCGGAAGATCGGGTTGCTTGTCAAAAGCTTGTTTGATATTATCTAAAAATTGTGCGCGAATGATGCATCCCCCTCGCCATAGCAGGGCGATTTTGCCGTAATTGAGATTCATTTTAAATTCTGCAGAAGCTGCTCGCATGAGTTGAAATCCCTGGGCATACGAACAAATTTTTGAGACATAAAGCGCCTGGCGAATCATTTCAACGAACTCGTCCTTTTTGCCATCAAACTTCGCTTTAGGACCGTGCAACTGTTTGGATGCTGCAACCCGTTCCTCTTTAATGGCGCTGATGGTTCGTGCAAATACTGCTTCGGCAATGGTTTGTGCTGGAATTCCCAGATCGAGCGCGACCTGACTGGTCCATTTTCCTGTCCCTTTTTGTCCGGCCGTATCGAGAATCACATGGATCATCGGCTTGCCGGTTTCGGCATCTTTCTTTGCCATGATGTGGCTGGTAATTTCGATGAGGTAGCTGTTCAGTTCACCTTTATTCCATTCGGCAAAAATAGCGTGCATTTCATCGGGAGTCAAATCGAGCAATTGCTCCATCAAAAAATAAGCTTCACAGATCATCTGCATATCGCCGTACTCGATGCCATTGTGAACCATCTTCACAAAATGTCCTGCCCCGCCATCGCCGACCCATTCGCAGCAGGGTGTGCCATCCGCGACTTTTGCGGCAATCGCCTGAAAGATCGGCTTCACCAGGGGCCAGGCGGCCGGATTTCCACCGGGCATGATCGAAGGTCCCCATAGCGCGCCCTCTTCGCCGCCGCTCACGCCCGTGCCAATGTACAGAATTCCGTCGGCTTTGAGCGCATTGTTGCGTCGTTCCGTATCCGGAAAATAGGTGTTTCCGCCATCGATCAACAGATCGCCTGTCGAGAGATGCGGCTTCAAATCCTGGATCACGGAATCGACTGCTTTTCCAGCCGGCACCATCATCATAATTTTTCTGGTCGATTCGAGATGCGCAATAAATTCTTGCAACGAATGGGCAACTATAATATTTTTGCCTTCAAATACTTTTTCGGATGCTTTCAATTTCGTCTGATCCAGATCGTAGCCAACAATTGAAAATCCATTCCGTTCCATATTCAAAACCAAATTTTGTCCCATAACGCCCAGTCCGATCAGTCCGATATTTTGCTTTGCCATAAATTATCTCCTTCACATTCTCATTCAAATTAAATGGTCATAGCTGAAAAACCGCCATCGACACGAACGATTGCACCTGTCACAAAAGATGATGCTTTTTCAGACGCCAGCCATAACGTCGCGCCGATCAGCTCGTTCGGCTCGCCAAATCGAGCCATTGGCGTGTGATTAAAAATTGACTTAATTCGATCCTCTGTTAAAACTTTTCGATTTTGCTCTGCCGGAAAAAAGCCTGGCGCCAGCGCGTTCACACGGACTTTGTGAGGCGCCCATTCCCGCGCTAAAAATTGTGTTAAATTATTGACGCCAGATTTTGAAATGCTGTACGTGAAAACAATGGATAGGGGAGGCCCTGAAGACGCTGATGAAATATTGATAATGCTGCCTCCTTTGCCCCGGTCGATCATTTTCCTGCCGAATACCTGGCATGCGAGAAACATGCTCTTCAGATTAATATCGAGAATTCGCTGCCATTCATCTTCGGTGATTTCAAAAAATGGCGTTGCGGAATTGATTCCTGGTGCATTGACCAAAATGTCGAGGCTGCCAAAAAAATCTTCAATTTGATCTGCTGCAATTTCGATATCCGTCTTTTTTGAAGCATCCGCTTTTAACGGCAATGTTTTGACGTTGAATTGGGATAACTGCTCCGCCTTTTGTCGGGCATTATCCAGATTGATATCGAGGATCGCGATGTTCGCGCCCGCCTGAGCCAGACCTTCTGCCATGCATCCGGCCAGGACGCCGCCGCCGCCAATGACGACAGCAGTTTTATTTTTCAATCCGAACAAATCTTCTACATAACTCATGGAATTGTCTCCAATATTATTTTACGTGACCGTCACCTCTGAGGTGACGGTCACGTTTAAATCATGAAAATCGGCTTGATATGCCGCTCAAAAATATTCTGCGTTACATTCCTGGCGATCACATCTTCAAATTCTGTCAAGGCAGCCAGGTATCGCTCTTTCATCTCCGCCGCGATTTTGTACCCCACGTGCAGCAATTGACGGAAGCTGGGATTGTAGCGCGGATTAGTTTTTTCGTGTCGCAAAGTGTCGGCAAAAGCTGCTCCATCCCATTTAGCAACCTGGGCTGGATCTGGCAATTTTGTCGAATCGATATCGATGACGGTGGCGTACGGCTTGCTCAATTCTTCAAATCGCTGAAAGGCGTTTCGATAAATCTCTTTGGCGATGGCAAGCCCTTCATTTCCGGCTTCTGCCAGTCCGATGATTTCCTCCAACCAGGTCGTGCCAGCCGTTTTGATATGAACGCCCGTATTAAATTTTTTCAATACCCGTCCAATCGAGGGATAAATAGAAAATTTGTCGCTTCCTG
>JALOPY010000419.1 GCA_025453735.1 bacterium
CGCCAGCTCGGATAATTACTTCTTTCGGGCGCAGGGACATCAATCATTTGGCATGATGCCGATTGTCGTCCCATTAGATGAGCTACAACGGATTCACGGAGATAATGAGCGGATTAATATCCACGATTTCCGCCAGGGATGCGAGGCATATTATCGGATTTTGAAAGCGCTGGTGGAGTCACTTTAATTTTTGACCGCGAATTACGCAAATTAGGCTAATTTCGCTAATTTGAATCTTGCATTCAGGTCTCTGCTGGCTGAATTGATTTAAAATTTATTTCCAAATTTATGCTCGGCTTGAACTGAAATGATTTCTGTGAGAATTCAATTCTGTGAGTTTTATATTTTTTCTATTATTTTTGCCTGTAAGCAAAAAAACAAGCTATTTTTTTTGCTTACAGGCAAAAAAAACTTGCCTTTTTGAAAATTAATTCATATCATTTTTTCAAAACTAAACTGGAAAAATCGAAGGATTACTACCATGTCCGAAAACATCATCGAAAAATTCCAAACCGAACGAGAGCGACTCAACGAAATCGTGATGAAATATGCCCAATTGGAAATCAAGCGATTTTGGAGTCTCGATGGGCAGGTCTATCGGGACGGCGCATTGCCCGCCAAAATTAAAGAGCTGCTCGGCTTGGTTGCCTCGCTGGTTTTGCGCTGTGATGATTGTATCAAATATCACATCATTCGCTGCCACGAGGAGGGAGTGACTAATGAGGAAATTGAAGAAGCCATGTCCATCGGATTGATCGTGGGTGGCTCGATAGTCATTCCGCATCTCAGGCGGGCGTTTGAGGCGTGGGATGAATTAAATAAAAGATAATTTTGTTTTAATTTGGAAAGAGGAGAAAGTATGATCAAAATTATCCAAGTTCGATGCAATGGTTTAAGCAAATGCCTCAATGAATTTACTGAGGCAGAACTGGAAAAATATTACAAACCAACTATTATGGTGCGGGGGCAACCGAAGAAAAACTTGCCCGAAAGACTGGTCATCTCATGTCGATATTGCGCTGAAGGGAAAGTGATTGTCACTCGAAAAATGATCGAAGAAATGTAGGACAATTTGCCAACTTGATCAAACTGTAGGACAAGTTGCCAACTTGTCCTACAGGGAGGAAAAATCATGTCTGAAAATAACGAAAAAATATTCGATAGCCCGGCTTCCGATCCGGAGGATGACTTCTGGCTGGAGCACGGCCGGCAAATGGTTACGGAGTCGCTGCCAGCAGTCCGGTCGGCTGCCAATGCGCTGATTATGGCGGTGGGCGTCATGGAAGCGATCTACATGGGCATCCTGGGATTTGGTGAATTTATTCCAACCACATTCCCGTTCCTGCAAAAAATTGTATTTGCGATCCCCTTGCTGATCTGGCTGGGTTCCATCTATTGCTGCATCGGCGTGATGATGACCCGTGAGTTGGAAGTTTATCTCTATTCGCCAGAGGATATCAAGAAAAAATCCACTGACTTCGTGCTGGAAAAACAGCGACAATTAAAATGGGGATTTTGGCTATTAGTTGTTGGATTAGTGGCGGCGTTTGTGTTGTTTTTGGTGAGGTTGTATTCTTAGACTGCTAATCTGCTGAAAAGAAATCGGATAAATTTTCCGACTTATGCGAATTTCTAAAATGTAAAATAAGAAGATTTATGTGAATATTTGAGCGGTATTAAATCATCATTTTATCCGAATTTAAAAATTTCCTTTAAGTCGACATGAAATCCCTTTAGAACCTTGGACGTTGCTTCTCCTTCTCTATTCAATCGTTGCTTCAGTTCAAATTCATTTTCTTTATTAAGAAAAATTTCTATCGATTGTTTTATCGGATCGACGATCCAAAACTCTTTCACACCAAACCTGGCATACATTTCTTTCTTTTTGATTTGATCATAATAGCCTGATGATGGAGACAATATTTCAATGATTAGATCGGGCGCTCCGTCAATATTTTTATCGGTGACAATTCCTAAATTTTCCGTTTTAACAAACAGAATGTCTGGCTGAACAACGTTCATATCACTCATGATAACATCATAAGGTGCGTGAAATAGTTCGCCCTTAGTTTCTTTATCATTGAATTTTAGCAATTCGTACTCGATTTTTAGCGCTACTTTTTGGTGAATTGTATTAGGAGCTGCGGGCATAATCAAATCTCCACTAATGATTTCGTATCTCTTCCCATCATCTGGCAATTCGAGGTAGTCCTGGTAAGTATACTTTTTCCTGGAGGTTTTGTAGCTGGCGATTGCTTCTTTTACTTTCATGGTCAATCACACGATTAGAATGAATTGAAGTACAAAATAATAAAGATTTATTACATCAATAAACTAATGAAATTTTGATTAAATGTCAAGTCTATTTTTCTTTCTCATTGAAGAAATAATGATCAGGATGATTCTTTTATCAATCTGGTCGTATTGTTTAAAAAAGAATCCCGAACCTAACTATCTTTAGATTCGGGATTTAATAATTAATTGTTTTGCTTAAATTAAATATTGCTTTTCATTCGCGTAATTCAAGAACATAGCTTCGCAAATTGAAGATGCGCCGTTTGTTGGGGAGCATTAATTCTTGAAGAAATTCCTTTACAATGAGAAGCGGAGTCAGCGGAATTTAAACGGAGTTTTATAAGCGTAAAATAATCCTTTCCCAAAAATCTCCGTGAGTCTCTGTTTACTCCGTTGCTCCTTGTAAGGTTTTTTTCATAGTATTTTTTGCACAAACTTTGAAATTCCGATACAATAAATTAGCGTAATTAGCGGTCGCTAATCGCTCGCCATAATGAACAGCGGTTTGGATTCAAATCTTTTATAGTGCGGTCGCAACCGATCGGTGCTGTAATATTTTTCGACATCGACTACCTTTTTGTAGCTGGAGACGACTTCAATCGGAGCATTATCATATCTGCCGTTGTTCAAAATCGTCACTCTGCCATGCGCCCCATCCAAAATCAAATCCAATGCTAAATTGCCATACGCCATGGGTACAATGGAATCCAGCGCGTCAGGATCGCCGCTGCGGACCAGGTAGCCGAGTCGCTGATTGATGACGTTGATCCGTTTCCCATTATTGAATTTGGTGGAAAGATTCATAATTCTTTCTGAGATAATATCGCCTACGCCCCCCAGTTTTTTATGTCCATAAGCATCAATTTCCTGGCTTTTAAAAATCATCTCGTCCATGCCTTCAAATTTTGCGCCTTCCGAAACCAATACGACTGAGTAATGACTGGGATTGGTAAAACGATCTGCGACCAGCAATTCTGTCAATTTTTCAATATCGAACTTGAATTCGGGAATGACGCAGCGATTAGCGGCGCCAGCCATGGTTGGCAGCAATGCTGTAAAACCAGCATAGCGCCCAAAAACTTCAATGACGAGAATCCGCTCATGCGAGCCAGCAGAAGTTCTGAGCCGATGGGTCATTTCAATCGTTCGGGTGACACAGGTGCTAAAACCGATACAGTAATCTGTTCCAGGCACATCATTATCCATGGTTTTGGGAATCGCGATTACTTTCATTCCTTCAGTGTGCAATCGAACCCCATAACTCAATGTGTCATCGCCTCCGATGGGAATGAGATAGTCAACGCCAAGGAAATCCAGATTTTTTAAAACTTCTGGCGTCAGGTCATTGGTTTCCTGGGTATATTTATCTCTCAAATGAAGGGGGATGTTGGCTTTAGGAACATGACTCGGTCGCGTGCGCGACGTATGCAAAAAAGTCCCTCCGGTGCGACCGACTTTATTGACCATTTCCTCGGTTAATACAATAAAATTTTCTTTATTATCGGCGTCTTTTTCCGGTACGATTTCAATCAT
>JALOPY010000420.1 GCA_025453735.1 bacterium
CTTGCTTTTTGCCGAAAAGGGGCCGTTTTGGCGTGTAACACACTGAAATTACGTAATTCCTCTATAGCACAAGAAGGAATTCTTCGGAAGCATTTTTTTTAACTTTTTCCAATTATTTCAGTGAATAACGATTTATCGGACAGACACTATGCTAGCCACCAGGAACACATTTTGAAACGAGGAACCTATAGTTCATGAACCTCTCCTTTCCTAAAGGTGGTTCGTTTCTTTTGCACCTGTCTCGATTTCCGGCGAAACTTTTAACTATCGAACGGTTTCCGTTTATGCGCTTAAGTTTTTCAAACAATATGCCGATATCATTAGACATTTATTATAGGTAAATATAAGCGGCCGAAATATGGCCAGCTTTTCAAATTCAAGCTCAAAAAAACGAGTAAAGTTCCAAGAATGTATTCTTTTCAGCCCAAACAATTTGGGAGATATCTTCTCCTGGACAAAATTGCTGTTGGTGGAATGGCAGAACTTTATCGGGCAAAGGTAACGGGAGAGCAGGGTTTTGAAAAGCTTGTTGCTATAAAGAAAATCCTTCCGCACTTAACAGCGGAAGATGAACTGGTTAAAGCATTCATTGAGGAAGCAAAACTCGCTGCTTTGCTTCAACATCTAAATATCATCCAAATCTATGATTTCGGGAGAATGGACAGGGCTTATTTCATTGCAATGGAATTATTATTTGGCAAGGATCTACAAAGAATTGTCAATAAGTCCAGCGCAAAAGAACTGCCGATTAATTTGGAAAATGCCTTGTATGTTGTCTCACAAATTTGTGATGGACTTGATTACGCCCATAGCCTTAAGGATTTGCAAGGAAATCTTCTCAACATTACTCATAGAGACATTAGCCCACAAAATATTTTTATAACTTATGATGGTCAGGTTAAAATAATCGATTTTGGCATCGCCAAGGCTGCTATTCAGAATACCAAAACTCAGGCAGGTATCATCAAGGGAAAAGCATCCTATATGTCTCCTGAACAGGCAGGAGGCCGAACCATTGATCATCGATCAGACCTATTTTCAGCCGGAATCCTGCTTTTCGAGCTTGTCATGCACAAGCAGCTGTTCAATGGAGATATGTTCCAGGTCCTTTCCCAGTTGCGGGAGTTTGAGTTTGAATTACCAGAAAATGTAAGAAAAAAAATTCCACCTCCTCTTTACGAAATCCTGCTCAAAGCTCTCGCAAACGACCCTGAAAAACGATATCAGTCTGGCGGTCAAATGCGCAGCGATATAGAAGACTACAATTTTCAAATCTCGTCTCGATCCAGCGCTCGGAGCCTTGCGCAATATATAAATGAACTTTTTAAAGACGAGATTAACGCCGAAAAGCTTGTAATGCTTGAGGCCACCCAAATTGATTCTGTAAAGGAATCGACCTCCTGCGTTGAGAATCCGATAATAGACGAAAAAATTGAAAAGACCTTGATCCTTGCTCCAGGAGAGCAGGTGGACTCAAATCCAACTGACCTAAGAAAATTCAATGAAAATGAAGAAATAAAGTTGGAGCAAGCACCGAAAAAACGTAGAAATAAATTTTGGTATGCGGCAATACCGGCAGCACTGATTGTAATCAGCGTTTTTCTTGTCTATTTATTCAGTGAAAATCCTGAATCATATAAAATTAAAGCGGGTATTGCGGCGCTTAAAGCAGAGCGTTTTAAAGAAGCGGTGGATCTGTTTAAAGAGGTTTTTGCTCAGGATTCTTCATCGAAAAGTCAAATTTCAAACGCTTACGCACAAGCCTTGGAAGGCAGAGCTTCTGAAATTCTCATTACGCATCCTGAAGAGGCCGAAGCATTGCTTCAGAAAGCTGTTGAGTTGAATCCTGGATCCAAAGACGTGTATCTTAAACTAGGCCTGCTTCACGTGAAAAATAAGAATTACTCAAAAGCCGTCGAATACTATGAGAAAGCTGCTGGGTTGGATCCGCAGTTCGCCAAAACCTTTTTCAATCTTGGTTATGTTTATGTGAAAATAAAACACTACACAGAAGCAAAAAGAATGTATCTTCGAGTGGTTGAATTAGCCCCATCATTTGTGGATGAGGCCCTTTTTAACTTAGCAATGATTAATGAAAAGCTCGGGGAACGAAAAGCGTGCATGAAAAACTTAAAACAAGCAGTCGCAGCGAATCCTGAAAATGAAATGGCAAAACAGTATCTTCGACGGTTAACAGCTAAAGGGGAGTTTTTGAACGAGCAATGAAAATTAATATTAAACGAACTTTTAGATTACTTTTGGCTGGACTTATTCTGAGCGTCGTATTTATCGGTTGTACTACCCAAAACCGATTTGGGTCAGCCTACAATAACTACAAGAATTTGCTCAAAGCAGATGGTGAAGAGTTTGTACATAAAGTAAGGTGGAAAGGCGAAACGCTTTCAATTATTGCTGAATGGTATACAGGTGATTCCAATAACTGGAAGGCTCTATCCAATTTAGATTCAAAATTAAATCCTACATTATTAATTGCAGGCAATAAAATCCTTATACCGCATCATTTACTAAAAACAAGAAAACCCATGCCCGATAAATTTGTTGCCAACTTCAGGACAAACGGTAGACTTTCTTCGAGGCAGCAAGTTGAAAATGATAGTGATGAATTTTTTGGGCCAAAAGAATAGGTAGAATTATTGTAGGATTTTGTCCCGTTTTTTTGCGAATTTATTCGGACTTTCAGCCTTGTCTAAAACTTCAGATTTATTCGCGCCTTTAAAAAAAATGTGATTTCAATCTCATCGTACTACATAAATTGATTGGTAATAAAGGTGCTTTTTATGGCGATTGTTGAATCGGCCGGCATTAGCGATGTTGGCAGGAAGCGACAGAATAACGAAGACGCCCTTTTTCTTGATGATGCCCTAAAATTTTACATGGTTTCCGATGGGATGGGAGGTCACCAGGCCGGAGAGGTGGCCAGCCATATGGTGGTCGAAACCCTCGCTAACTACCTGCGGTGTTTCAAGGCAGGCAAACAAGTAGATGCATTAATTGATACTATTGACCCAGCCCTGTCTGAAGATGCGAACGTTCTGCTTTCAGGAATCTATCTGGCCAACCGTGAAGTCTACCAGGCATCTAAAGAAAAATCGTCCTGCCGGGGAATGGGCGCTACCGTGTCTGCCGCATATTTAACCGATGACACATTGATAACTTCCAATGTTGGGGACAGCCCCATCTATTTGGTGCGAAGAGACAGTATCGATCTCTTGTCGGTGTCTCACACTTTGATGGCCGACACGCGTGCTTCAACCAGAGGGATGTCAGAGGAGGTACCGGAGAATTTCAAACATGTACTTACACGGGCCATTGGTGCAGAGGAGACTGTAAAGGCAGATACTTTCGAAATTCAATGCTTCAAGAACGATGTTGTGGTCATCTGCTCTGATGGATTAAGCAACATGGTTTCCCCCGAAGAAATTGCAGATGTTGTGAGAAGCAATCGAACGGAAAAGGCCTGTCATTCGCTTGTAGCTTTGGCCAACGACCGCGGAGGGGATGACAATATATCTCTAATTGTATTTAAGATAAATGACGTTAGCTACAAAAAGAAGGGAATCTTTGGGAGAATCTTTGGAATCGATACCTAATTTTTATATTGCACAATGAAAACTCAAGTAAAAAGGTGTTATAATGCCAATTTTAACGCTTAAATTTAATGGACAAAAAGTTAAGGATTATCAGCTCGAAAATGGATACTCCCTTACCATTGGGCGGCGTAAGGACAACGATGTGGTTGTTGATAACTTGGCTGTTTCCGGTCATCATGCCAAAATTGACTCTGTGGATAATGGATTTTTACT
>JALOPY010000421.1 GCA_025453735.1 bacterium
GTTCTGAAAAATCGCTTATCGTTCAAATAGGTCTTTCCATCTTGCATCGTAAGCACATAGTCAAAAACTTTTCCATTGTGAAATTTTAAACGCAACAGAGCATTTTGTCCCTGGCTGCTGATCTCCCAGGTGCCATCGCCATTGCTGCTGCCACCGCTGTAGCCACTGGCGCCGCCGCCATCGACTCCCATCTGGCTGTCATCAAAAAAACGAAAATTCCCTTTCGCACAAAGATCAATGACGGTTTTCTGGGAGCCGCTGACATAAGAGCCATCAGTTCCACCGCCGCTGTAGTAGCTCCACAGGTAGGTAAGCCTACAATTGTTCAACTTCTGCCTCCACTCATTAACGGCTGATGGCGTTTCTGGCTTGAAAAATTTTACGCTTTTGGCAATCGATCGAGCATAGTTTTCATACAACTGACCAAACCTGGCAGACTCAGTGGCTACAATTATCGTTACTCCGCCGCCAGACGGGGCGAGCAATCCAATGGCATGAGCCTTTGCCTGTTGCCATTGCACCAGTCCCTCAAAACTGACTTCGATTCCATTGTCACCAAATTGTTGTGCACTCCCCTTCATTTGAAGCTGAGTTCCATTCTCATCAGCCAGTCCCTCTGCTGCCAAACTTTTTATGGCGTCCAGATTTTGATACTGGTGAGGGACGATCAAAATAATTCCCTGTTCTGAATTTGAACCCAGCACATATCCTGCGTCAGTTTTCTGCGCAATCCACCCTGATGGGGGAACAAATTTAAAGCCGAAATACGGATCACCAACTTCTTCGCTATTCGCCTTTTGTTTCGGCGCTGACGATGCTGAGGAAGTTTGTGCCACTGGCTGAGTTGCAACTGGTGAGGATGTTTGTCGTTGCAGCGTAAAGCTAAAACCATCAATTATCAGATTCATATTGTTTCCCGCAAGCGCCCCATAAATTGGAAAATTTGCACCCTGATAAGCATAACTCCCCTGGATCGATTTGCCATCAGGACATTGAATTGCTACAGGAAATGTCATTTCATTCATTATAATCTTCCCTGTGTAATTGCCATTTTCACCATTTAAATAGATGGTTAAATTTTCATTGGAAAACGTTCCAGCCACGCTGCCGAATTGCTGCGCCATTAATCCTGTTACATTTATCAACAAAATGGCAATTATCAATAATGCTATTATTTTCATTTCATTCCTTCCTTTGTCCCTTTAAAAAGTTAATCTTCCAAAACTATAACTTTCTTGTTTATACCAGACTAAATTGGTCTTATTTCTTATTAAAAAAATTTTCTTTCTTTCTATTTAGAACCTTTGAAGAACGATTACCAAACTTTTTAAGTTTGGTAATCGTTACGCTATTACACAGTTACTAAATTACCTACTCACCCAATCACTCTTCATATTTCAACAGAAACTCAGGATTGACCACTTTAAAACTCAATCGTCCCAGCTCAGGGTCCTGGGCTTCGATAACAGGTCGGATCACAATCCCTTCCCGCGGAAGTTCAGGATTAAGCACGCTTTTCTCGTTCGATAATTCCACCAGTCCATTGACATCATCCTTGCCTAAAATATAATCATCTCGCAGGACTGGCACAGTTTCAAAACCAGCTTGTTGAGCGAGTGAAATAAATTCTTCATAATTCAAATAAGCAAACCGATCAATATCAAAAATGCTATAGATCAGAACTTTGTGAGCCTGCAATTTGTATTTATTGCTCTGGATCTTTTGCCCCAGTATTTCGCCCTGGACAGCAATATCGCGATTAAGCTTCCTGAGCTTGCCTTCAATATCATGTTGCCTGGCGACCATCCAGTGGATATTCGTGTCGGTTTCCAGCAGCTCCAGATTTCTGGAGCAGACGCCAAACTCGCCATCATGGATAAAATACGTGGCGCTGGTGCCATCTACTTTTTCAGTGATGTAGCAACGTTTGCCCACATTTTCAGGTCGGGTCAAAACATCAGGTACCGATTGGATGCGCATTTCATCGGTCTTGGGAATGAAGCCAGGAAATCCGCCCTTCACCTGACCGCTCATCATTACTGCTGGCGGCGGCTCATATTTCTGAACGCCAAGGATTTCACTAACGTCCAGCCCTTCTTTGATCTCAACCGCTTCCAATTCCTTGATCACATTGATCGGAAAAGCGATTCCCTGGGAAATTTGACCTCGAAGTTTGGCGGTTTTAATCCGGAACTTTCGGGGACGGAGAAATTCAAACTCGTGGCGTTCAGGCAAAACGCTATCGATTTCACAATACACACAGTAATCGCCGATCTTAAACTCCCCATTTTTTACAACCAATTGCCAGCCTAAAACTGTAGCCTTTTCAATTTTATCCGCCTCAGGAATCGGCTCGAGATTTTTGATTTGTTGAATCGTGGCTAATTTTCTCATTGTGTAACTCCTTTCTGATATTTGGTCAGTAGTTGTTGGTGAGCGGTGAGTGGTATTAGTTGGTTTTAATTAATTCGATTTACAATTTAATCCAGGTCAACTATTCACCACTAACCAATAACGACCACTCACTAATTATTTTTTCCATTTAATATTACACCCAATACTCGGCTTTTGATTTTCATCAACAGGCTGACCCGCCAAAATCGCATTCAGCGCCGCCCGAATATCTTTGCCTGTTACTGGAATATCATTGCTGGGTCTGGAATCGTCCATTTGCCCCCGATAGACGCATCTCAAATCTTTATCGAAAATATAAAAATCAGGCGTACAGGCCGCACCATAGGCTCTGGCAATCGCCTGGGATTCATCGTAAAGATAGGGGAACGGATAGCCGAGCTGCTGCGCCACTGCTTTCATTTGTTCTGGCGAATCATCAGGATAATTTTCCACATCATTGGAGCTAATAGCGATGAATGAAATTCCTTTTGGAATATAATCATTGGCTAATTTCACCAATCCTGTTTGAACATGTTTGACGAACGGACAATGATTGCAAATGAACATGATCACGGTTGCCTGGTCATATCTTAATTGCTGAAGTGATTTTTTCTCGCCAGAAACGGTATCGTGCAGATTAAAATCAGGAGCTTTCGTTCCCAACGGCATCATGTTTGATGGTGTCGCTGCCATTTGTTCCTCCGCTTAAATTTAGATTATTTATTAACAGATGTTGAATAAGTTTTTTCAAAATCTTTTAAACTGATTTCATCCAATAATTTCACCAGTTTCGCTTGAATGCCTTCCATCGAATTTCGGATCAGGCAGTTTTTGCCCCGATCGCAAGTTTCTGGATCACCGCTGGCAATGCAATCGGTGAGTGAAATCGGACCTTCAATCGCGGTAATGACCGAATAAATTTTAATTTTTTTCATTGATTGAGCCAGATAATAACCTCCCTTTACGCCTTGAACGGAAATAATTAAGCCGCTTTTTACCAGGCTTTGCAGGATCTTTCCCATCAGTTCCAGAGAAATACTAAATTTGTCCGATAGCTCCCTGGCTGTCGTTAATTCTCCGTTTGACTTTTTTGCGATATGAAGCAGTGCTATCAAAGCGTATTCAACTTTTTTGCTGAATTTCATCATCAATATTATACCAGACAAGAATAGTCGTATTTATATTCAAAATAAAAATCATTTTTTTTCAATGATTTCAAAGTCTAAAACGCCCTATTATTTATTTTGTTCCAAAATAGGACTGGGATAGTCCTATTTTATTTTGAAATTTTTATTCAGGAAAGAGTTGGGAGCAATTCCCAAAAGTTGGTAACAACCGTTAAAACGGTTTAAAGAGTTTATTGGTTGCGCACAACAAACACCATGATAAATCATGGTGTTTGTCTCAAGGCGATTTGATTGGAAATATCAATGTCGCATTACCAACTTTTAGAATTTGGACCCGGATGAGTTTTGATATTGACTTTCTTCTCTAAGTTTTCCAATTGATTTTTGGTTGAATTCAAAAAAAACTCAAATAATTTTCATTTTAATTTGTTATATTAGTGTATGGAACAGGACAAAATGAGAGCGACTGAAGCTTTGAACGAACGCTGTCGCCAGGTTGATCATAATGCTTTTGATCAATTAATAAAAGAGCATGGCGCGCCGCTCTATAATTTCATTCTTTATATGACCAAAAGCAAATCACTGGCCGACGATGTCTATCAGGAAACCTGGATCAGAGCGTATAATCATTTCGATGACTATCGAGAACAGGGGCAATTTAAATGCTGGCTGTTCAAAATCGCTAACCATCAATGCCTGAATCACCTGCGTTTTCTCAGACGAGCCGTTGTCCCGTTGACTGAACTATTGAATGCTGATAACGAAACGGACATCATCGTCAACAGATCCAATCCCGATCCCAGTCCTGATGAGGAGCTGGAACGCAACGAAAGCTTGAAATGGGTTCGTAAACTTGCTCGTCAATTGCCCATCAAACAGCGCCAGGTTTTTTTCCTCAAAATGAATAGCGATTTGACATTCAAAGAGATATCCGTTATCCTGAACCGACCGTTAAATACGGTTTTGACGCAGATGCGGACAGCACTGTTAACCATCAGAAAAAAACTAAAGGACATTTATAATGAAATGTAATTTTGACAGGACCAAATTAATTTTATACCTATTCGATGAGCTTGCGCCAGTCGAACAAGAGGATATTCGATGAGCTTGCGCCAGTCGAACAAGAGGAAGCAAATGCCCATCTTAAATCCTGTGAGCATTGCGCATTAGAACTTGAGCAGATGAATTCCGTTCTTGATACCTGGCCATCCCAGCAGCAGATTGAACCCCCACTTCTTCAAGTTGCTATGAAGTTAGAAGAAAAAAGATCTGCTCACCAGCGTATGATAAAAAAGAGAGCTCGAAAGTTTTTGCCCGCTTTTGGATTTGCTGTTGCAGTTGCTATTGTTGCATTTTTAGGCTCCTGGTTTTTGGGGGATAATAAAAAGTCAAACTTTTGGAGCTTAGAAAATAGCTGGGAAGGATCGTACCGTTATCATTTTGAAAGCATCGATCGTACCGTTGAGACAATTAAAAAAGATAATTTTTTTAACTAATAACGTTAGGACATGATGGCATCTTGTCCTGCAATTAATGGAGGTGTAACATGAACAATCTGCAAAAAATAGTATTGAGCTTTGTCTTTGTATTGCTATTCTGTTTTAAAACGCTGGCGCAAGACATGGGCGCTATCGAAGGAACTGTAACATCCACAGATGGAAAGCCGATTCCTGGCGCAACGGTAATTTTTAAAAATACCGCCAAAAAGTTGTCGACAGATTTTGATGGGAAATTCATAGCCGAAAAAATGTTTCCAGGCAAAACGACTGCTTTCGTCTTCAAATATGGCTACAAAACCCTCTTAAGAGATGATGTGAAAGTGGGAGCGGGATTGAAGACAACGCTTGAAATCACTCTCGAACGTGACCCGATCAACCAGGGCTGCGGCACAATTGCGGGGCGAATTATTGACAAAAATGACAAGCCGATTGCTGATGCCAAAATAATCATCGCCGAATCATTCGTTCCTAAATCTGATGATATTGTTACCATCGATGATTTTATTCTCAAAGGGGCGCAAATCAAAGCCAGCTCTGACCGAGATGGTAATTTTGTTATCGAAAATGTTCCTCCAGGAAGGTTCACTACCTTTGTGATGAAAGATGGCTACCAATCATTTATGCATTTTTCGATCTATGTTGAAACTGGGCAGACAAAAAAAATCGAAATGAAATTATCTGAGCAAAAATATTCATTTATATATGGCAAGGTGAAATCTACCGATGGCGAGGCAATTCCAGGTGCTAATATCACCTTGACAGGGACTCGGCTGGGAGCGGCATCCGATGCTACGGGTAATTTTATCATTCGAGAGGTCCCGCCTGGAAAATATATTTTAAATGTTGCGATGCTGGGATTTAAGCCATATCAACAAGCGATTGCTGTCGAGAAAAACAAGCACCAGAAATTAGCAGTTACGATCGAGCCTGACATTTCTTTTAAATTGGAGAAGAAATCAGAACTGCAAGCTTACGAAGATCGGTTAGAAGAATTGCGCCAGGCTTATTTCCTGGCTGAATCAGCAGCGGATCGAGAGGAAATAAAAAAGCAGATACGGGAATTCCTGAAGGGCATGTTCGATTCAAAAGAGAAAGAGTACGCTAAGGAGATCGAAGCGAAAAAGCGCAACATCCAGTCACTGGAACAATTGCAAAACTATCGTGCCGAA
>JALOPY010000422.1 GCA_025453735.1 bacterium
GCTCACGCTGTCTGCCGTTGCCGCAGGCAGCTTCGGGCTGGGAAAACCATTGACATGCAATGGGCGCAACCTGGCGTATCGCAGGGAAACTTTTGATGCAGTTGGCGGATTTAAGCAAATTTATAAATTTATCTCAGGCGATGATGATTTATTTTTACACCTGGCCAGACAACAGACATCATGGAAATTTCGCTATGCGATGGATCGTGAATCGATTGTTCATTCAAAAACGCCGGAAACATTTAAACAATTTATGAACCAACGGGTCCGTCACGCATCAAAGGGGCGCCACTATCCTGCATGGTTCACGATCGTCCTGGCAGCAGTTTATGTGCTCAATCTGAATTTATTGCTATTGATTCCAGTTTCGTTTTTTAATCATTTTGCTTTTGTTGCGCTTTTGGCTTGTTTGCTGATAAAAAGCCTGGGCGAATTTATTTTGATCTATCGCATTGCTGATTTGTTTGGGTATAAAAAAATCTTAACCATCTTCCCCCTGGCCATGATATTGCATCCGTTTTATATTGTAATTTTTGGATTGTGGGGACAATTGGGAAAATTTCAGTGGAAGGATGAGACATTTACCGCGATCCATGAAGGTGCGAGGTGAAATGTGATTGACTGGCTTTTTTCAGTGGTGACAGCAATCTATGTTCTGATCCTTCTCAGTTTTTTGATCGGTCTTTTTTTTAGGAATAAAAACCAGACCGCAAGACAATTTCACGTTTCTGTTATTGTGGCAGCTCGGAATGAAGAGCATAATATCGGAAATTTGTTGCACGAACTGGTTCAACAAACCTACCCGGCTTCGCTTTATGAAATTATCATTGTGAACGATGGGTCGGAAGATAGCACAAGCGAAGTCATCAATAATTTTGTTCGGAAATTTGATCATGTGAAACAGATTTTTTCTCAGCCCGATCCGGTATCTGGCTTATCCGCCAAAAAGAATGCGTTGAACCATGGGATTCAACAAAGCAGAGGCGAGATCATTTTGACGACAGACGCCGATTGTCATGTGAAGCCGACCTGGATTGAAACCATGATTTCCTATTTCACAAATGAGGTCGGCATGGTGGTCGGGTTTTCTCAGCTTGGGAAAAAGGGCAATCAATACACATTATTGGAACAGCTTCAGGCAATAGATTTTCTAACGCTGATGGCGGCAGCCCAGGGTTCAGTGAATCTAAATTATCCCCTGGCTGCGTCAGGTCAGAATTTCGCCTATCGAAAACAGGCGTTTGAACAAGTCGGCGGTTTCGAAAAAATCAAAAATCGTGTTTCCGGCGATGATGTGCTATTGCTGCAACTGGTGAAAAAACTGACTTCCTGGAAGATTCGTTTCGCGCCATCGGACAAGGCATTTAATTGGACACAGCCGGAGAAAACACTCAAAGCATTTTTAAATCAACGCAAACGATGGGCGTCGAATGGCTCCTATCAAATTTATTTGAATAAGGGCTTTTTCCTTTTTATCCTAACCACTTTTTTAATGAATGCTTTCGTGTTTTTTGGGACGCCGGTTTATTATTTGAAATTTAATTCATTGCAGTTACCTTTGATCTGTTTTGGCGCAAAAATTTTGATTGAATTTCTTGTCTGTCTCAAGGGCAGCCAGGTCTATCATCGGCAGGATTTGTTGCAATATTTCCCCATCTGGGCAATGCTGCAAATACCCTATGTTATTTTCACGGGACTCATGGGAAGCCTGGGGCAGTTTATCTGGAAAGATCGAAAATATTCCCAGGATTTGACGACTTTCAGGACTGGTTCATGAATCGGATTAAGTTGATAAAAAAGGGAATTCAGCGAATCGCACAAAAACTTCCCTTGAATTCCAGCACAGAAATTCGACTGACACATTTGTGCAGCCAACGCTGTCGCCAGTGCAGTGTTTACGAACGAACGACCGAGCCGCCCTATATGAGCCTGGAACAGTTTCAAATTATTGCAGAGCGATTGCGTGATTACGGCGCATACATCGGGTTCATCTCCGGAGGCGAGGCAACGCTTGTGCCTGATCTGGAAGGAATATTAATCGAAGCAAAAAAAACGTTCGCCATCGCCACAACGTTGGTCACGGGATTGTATAATCGACCCGAAGTTATTCAACGTATCGGCAAAGTTGCGCTGGAAAACGATATCAATATTCAAACATCGCTGGATGGATTGGGCGCTCTGGGCGATTCGCTGCGAGGTGTCACGAACTTTTCAGAGACGATCCTGGGGCACATGAACTGGCTATCAGAACATCGCAATGGCTCGAAATCGTTGCTGTACGCCAATATCGTGCTGAACGATCTCAATCTCGACCAGGTTCCAGAACTGATCCGACGGGCAAATGACCTGGGCTGGAAAACGACCATTGGCTTATATCATACTCTGACGGACACAACCAGGTCCGATGATGAATTGCGATTGCGCCCGGGCAAACGACTGGATAATATTCTAAAATTTTTGGATCACAATCCCAATATTATGAATTTGAACAGCTTCATCGAAGGGATTGGACCTTTTATTTCAGGCGGACAGAAAAAATTTTGCGCCTTTGTGGACTCGCCAGTTCTTTCCACTCGAACGACGATCATGGAAAACGGCGATGTTCATTTGTGCTACGGCGAACCAATCGGAAATATTCTGGAAAATGATTTAGCACAGATCTTCTCCAGCGAGTCCTATCAGCAACGAATCGACCAGTACCGGCAATGCCGTGGTTGCTGGACAACGTGTTACACGCAACGGTACCTGCTGGTGCATCCGGCATCAGTAAAACAATTGATTGATAATTTCAGGAAAGTAACAGGAACAAAAATAGGAAGAGCGAAAAATGGAACCTCAAAAAAGACTGATTGAACGACGAGTGCATCCGCGATACTATCCTGATCGAAAAAGTCAACCGAAAGTGAATTTTATCTTTAGTGAAGTCGATCGAGTTGCAGTAGAAGTTTTGAACATCAGCCAGGGGGGATTGTACGGCTATACTTCAGGCACCAATCAATTTATTCGCTTCGGGCATCCCCGGATCAATATGATTGAAATTAGCTTTCCGGAACAGTTGCCATTTCGCTGTTCCGGCAAATTGCTAAGAGTGCAGCCAACGCGAGAACAAAATAAATGCTTCTGCGCAATCGAGCTGGACCGAACCGGAATCGATGAACAACGAGCACAAATTAACGTTGCCTCAGAAATTGAACAGGCGCACCGACCGATAAAAAAGGTGCTTGTGCACGAACAAAAATTTATCGACCGACTGAAAAATTCTGAAAACTATTTCCACATCAAAGACCGTAATTTGGGTGCAATCACTCGAAGAAAAGTCTATGATTCATTTGACGATGTGACTGCAAAATTGACATTAGAAGAAAAATGGTTGTTCTATGAAATTATTGATGAAATGAAACGGATCGAGCCTGAATACCCGGACAATCTGAAGAACGCATTCTTGAGCTTATGCCGCACCGGAATAAAGCAATCCCTGGACAAATATCATGAATTTATATTTTCAATTTCCGATAAAAAATTTTAGTAACTATTCACCGCAGAGAACGCAGAGGTCGCTGAGACGCTTAGGATCGTGAACTAACTAACTGTCTTTAATTGAATTCTGCCATGCTCACTTCATTCAGGAAAGCGCCAGGCTTTTTACTGAAAACATAAAAAAGCTCTGCGTTCACTGCGACCTCTGCGGTTAAATTTGGCTAGCTGAATAGTTATAAATTTTAAGAACAAAGATCGAGTCTTACACGGGAGGAACGAAATGCTTATCACATCGGATACCGCTATCATCTTCACGATTCTCTGGG
>JALOPY010000423.1 GCA_025453735.1 bacterium
CGGCGAAGAGCTTTTTCCTGTAGCGATTGAATACGAAAAACTGAGCGAGCCACTGAAATAGCTTCCCGCGCGCTTTTTGTATTCGATTTCAATTCCTCGTGAGCGTGAATAATCCAGATTCATGTAGGTGATGAACGATCTGCCTGCCAACCTGCCTGATCCCTGGAATGAAACGGTCGTGACGTAATCGAAGATGTCTCGATAGTACGCAGTCATCGTAAAGACATCGTTCTCGGTAAATTTATGTTTCAATCCCAGCTCATAAGCCACCGTCGTTTCGGGATTCAAATTCGGATTGCCAAATTTCTGAAAGGTCGATTTCGAGCTATATTCACCCAATTTGGCATAAACGAATTGCGGTCGCGGCAGCTTGGAAAAATGTCCATAAGAAAAGAACAGCATTTGGTTGTCATTCACCGGGTGGGAAATTCCGATGCGAGGGCTGAGCCGCCCTTTCCAGCGGTGGCCAAAAAGGCTGTATGTATTTTCCTTATATTGCATTCGAGTCGCCTCCGAGATGGTGACGACATCTGGATTTTCCACCGCCTTATCGACATATTCGCCGGGGAACCAATAATCAAATCGGATCCCAATATTGGCGATCAAGCCACGAAACGCGATGTTATCCTGAAGGTACGCCGCGCCAAAATTGGGATGCACTTTATAAATATCGTTATTGAGCCCTAATTCCCCGAACCAGGGTTTATAAATATCGATATTTTATGTCGCTCGCTGCGGTGGCTGGAAATATCGAATTTCAGCGTGTAATCCTCGACATAATGATCGTGCCAAGTGTACGAATTACCATAGTCCCAGAAGCCATCGCCCGGGATCACATAAATCGTGCTGCTATCGGGCGAAAAGAAATACTCGACCGGCTGCGTCACAATATCTTTCGGCTCGCGCATTTCGCTCCAGTTTTTTCCCTCAAGGTCGCTGCGGAGATTGGCAAAATAACGCGAAAATTTGATCTCATAAAAGGTTTTCGGGCTAATGGTATGCGTCCAATTCAGGCTGAACTGATCGTTGAGATGGGTGAACGTGCTGAAATTATCAAGATTCTTTTCGTACTCGTAGGGATAGCCCGGACCTGGCGGCACATATTCCAGGTTGGTCTGCAAGGATTGCGTATTCTGATTGATGGAAGCCGATCCATTATACGAGGCGATCAGTTTGTGGGATGGCGTGAGGCGCCAGGTCAATTTAAACATCGATGACCAGTTATTCATTTGACGCGGGGCAAAAGTCGTCCCGTGAAAAGTGGAGGAATAAAGCTGCTTTGCTCTGATTTTGGTGAAATCATCGCTGATGAACATGTAGCCATTGCCGAAGAAAAAGAAATCACCGGGGAGCTTCAGTCCGAGCGCCGGCAAAATAAAATGCGTCAGCGGCTCCGGTCCAAATAGGCTGAATTCCAGAATATCTGTATTGAAGCTGAACGGGCTTGTTTCACTCAACGCGCCGATCAACGGAATATTTTTGTTGAACGCGCCAAAATGATCCCGCTTAAAACTGAACGAGCCGTGATAATCCTTGCCCCCCTCCTTCGTTTTCACATCGACGATGCCGGACATCGCCTGCCCATATTCCGCATTGAATCCGCCGGTGATGATTTCAATTTCCTGAATGGCATCGGTGCTCATTCGCAGTCCAAATCCGGTGCCAGACAATGGGTCTTGAACCGAAATCCCATCGAGCAGGAATGCATTCTCATAGGTTCGGCCGCCTCGAATATGAATTTCATCATCCGATTTCACCACGCCGACCTGGGATGCGACAATATCTTTGATGTTTTTATGCGTCGCTTTTTCGATTTCAGCACTGGTCAGGGTGCGACGAGTCGAAGTTTCCTCGATATTGAACAACGGCTTTTCGCCAATGACGGTAATTTCCTGTCCCAATGCCAGAACGGTTGGCGTCAATGCAACGGTTACTTCGATCGTTTCGCCAGCCAGAACTTTGACGCCAGTGCGCTGCACCATCGTATAGCCGATCCACGATCACATTAACGCCGGGCAGTCCTGCTTTAGATTCGGCATCAATAATTCGTCCTTTGATCGAGCCTTTCGCCTGGGCGAAAAGACTTCCACCACATAGAGCCATTGAAGCAATTAAGAAGATAGCAGCAAATTTAGCTTTCATTTTCAGACCAGTTTTTTCAATGATTGAATAATAATCACCTGAAATTCGCTAACAAAGAGTAACAGAGTCAACAGAGATACACGGAGATCTCTTTAGAGATATACTCTTTCGGATTAATTTTTCAGTATAAAAAATCGATCATATACTGATTCCATCGCTCGTAGCGATGGAATCAGTATGAAATTTTAAACTATAATGAATATATTATATGACGCAAATAAAACTCCGTGTAACCTCTGTTCCTCCGCTTCCCATTGTAGAGAAATTATTTCATAAAATGAATAATGTGAATTGCCATGCATCCACATGATCAGGGCAATCCGAATTCGTCCTTCAAAATGATTGCCAGCAGACGCCTGGCATTCTGATTGCCATTCAATTGATGAAACGGCACTCCAAAGAAATAAAATGAATTATCCGCATTGACAACCGCAACAACAGGCTGCCCCTGCCAGAGGAGCGGATTTTCTTCCAGACGATAGACAACCTGCGCGCTTAATTTTGGAGTTAATTCTTTTACAAACGGAATCCATTTGTTGGCTTTGAGCACTGGAAAATTCGATTTTGCTGAACCCGGCTGCAAAATCGTTCCCGGAAAAACATCATACGAAGTTTTGCCCAGGTTATCGACTGGAGAAAATTCTAATGGATCTCCCTGCTCTGAAAAAAATTCCTTAAATTGGGTTGAGAAAACTATTTTTTTATTCTCGATTTTCAAATATCTTGGGAT
This sequence comes from bacterium, assembly GCA_025453735.1. Classification (GTDB taxonomy): domain Bacteria; phylum Zhuqueibacterota; class Zhuqueibacteria; order Thermofontimicrobiales; family Thermofontimicrobiaceae; genus JALOPY01. Next base: position 2,873 of record JALOPY010000423.1, read on the forward strand.
AGTAATTTGGGCTTCTTCAAAATGAGGATTCGAATCTGTGTACCAGAGCACCCGATCGAACAGCAGCATGGTCTCGGTAAACATATCAACCGATGCTGGCATCAGATCATATTTTGTATCGCCATTGCGGTTGAGCTTGATGTTCCAGATGGAATATTCGAGTCCCAGGCTATCCAGCGTTTGAACATAGAGCCTTTCGCCCTGATCAACCACTTCAAAGTCATCGATAATCAGTATGTTCCCAATTGGTCGTTTTACATGCCAGATATTTCGGTCATTTTTGGGCATACGAATTATTTTGCTGAACACCCCGGCAATATCCACCGCGCGCAAATAAAAAACATGATTCTGATTTGCCAACTCATCAGGAATTTTTAAATTAATAAAAGTCGATTCCGCAGCAATGGATTTCCATGCTCCAGCCAAAGTATCATCAAGAATGTATTCGTAACGTTCCAGCGTTTCCTCGCCGTCAAGATCAGTCCCCTGCCAATAAAACGATGCAACGGTAAACGTTGTTTCGGGAATTTCGGTATTGGCGATAAATTCTACCTCGGGTCTGCTATTGGCGACGGGAAAGGTTTGTATTGCAGGAGTCGGATCAACCAATCCCTGGTCATCCACAGCGCTGATGCGAAAGGTGTAGATCGTATCCAGGTTGGTAAATTTCAGGGAGAATGTATCAAGATTCGCGGTCGTTCTCGTCCATCCCTCCGAGGATTGATAGCCTGGAGGTACCGGAAGATTAATATCCCAGGTGTAAAGAAACATGACAACTTTTCCATCCGGATCATCACCCCACCAATGCAAGACCTGGCGACTGGTCGTTGTTGCCAATGATCCATCCGGGTAAAAGGTCAATCGTGTTTCCGGAGGTTGATTGGCAATCGGATTATCCGTTATTTTTTGTCCACATCCCAGGAAGAGAATTTCACAAAGCGCACATATCAGAAGAAATATTTTTAATTTCATACAGCGCCAATTTTTTGATTGGATGGTGTTGATAATTAAATGAAACCTTGCGAAGTTTTGGAACCTTCGCAAGGATTAATTTGATAACTAGGAGTGCAATGCCTTTATGCATTGCAATTGAATCGCATAAAGGCGATTCACTCCTCTGAAAATCTAACGCAACAGTACCATCTTATTCGTCTTGATAAAATCGCCAGCTTGCAGGCTATAGAAATAGACGCCGCTGGTGACCTGCGCGCCCTTATCATTTCGCCCATCCCACTGGATGAAATATTGTCCCGCGTTTTTGAAATCACTGACCAGGGTTCGAATTTTTTGCCCCATAATATTATAAATTGTCAGCTCCACCAACTGGCGCTTTCCAATTCGATAGGAAATGGTCGTCGTTGGATTGAATGGATTGGGATAGTTTTGTCGTAAATCATAACTTAATTCGAAGCGAGGATTGTTCTCTTTTACCGCTGATGGCTGATATCCGATGACATCCTCGGCGCTGCGAGGTTTCAATTTATAGTTATTAAACGAGAACCAGCCGATACCAATCACTTTTTCGAATTTATCGTTCAGCGCATAAGTCGAGTCAAAATTTCCCGGATAGGTTCCATTTTCATCGACCCGATAGCCGCCGGTGCCGTCATTGATTTCGATCTCTCCATAATTTTGGGTGACATCCGGGAATGGATTGCTGACGAACACATTGTTAAATTCTATCAAAACGCCTTCATAACTCTCAGCTTCGACACTCCCAGTTCGCGCCTGACCAGTTGTTAATTTCAGCGGCTCGATCTTGTAACCCGTTCCTAAGGAGTCAAGATTAGTTATAAAATTTAATCGCGTCAGCCCAATGCTTTCTTCCACGGTTGCTGTGACACGAACCGAATCACCGCGATGGGGTGTATGAGCTGCGTCATTCACCCAGATACCACACCACGGTTGCTCTTTATCCTGAAGAATATAATCGCCCAAAATGTCATCGGGTGATGCAGTAACAATGCCTGAGACCGTGACTTCCATTCCGAGGTAGCCCGAATTTCGATCCTTAAATGGCGTCCATTGCAGATCTTTAATGGTCAAGCCGCCATCCCGGACGATGTAAAAATATTGACTGGTGGACGTGTCACCCGGCATGGATGACCAATCACCAACATTATCCGATGACCGAATAAAATATTGAACAAACGAATTATCCGCAAGCTTCGGGATAGTGAGTGTGTAAATTGAATCGACTCCCGCCATACTGCCAACCTGCCATCGTCCATTATTAATTCGATAGTGAACTTGTGCCAGGCTGACCCCACCAGTCGTATCAATTATTTTTGCTGATATGAGCACATCATCGCTTGATTTGGGCGCCACCGGTTGACGAGTGACATTGGTGATCAATGGCGGATTGGATAATATTGTGATGTCAGCAGACGTCATTGGAGCAATTTCAAAACCGGTGCCATACGGATTGCTTCTGATATAGCCTTTGATATCGATGCCCGTCCCATTGGGGGGATATTTGTATTTGCCGGTATTGAGGCTATCGTAAAGCGGATTGGACCAGCTATCGACATTTACCTGGCCGGTCGCATCCGCGATCAGCATATCATTTCCTGGCAGCGCGCTATTGATGACCGTGGCATTTTTGATGATGACATAGCAACATTCATGTTTTTCACCAACCCCCAGAGCTAACTCGGCACAGGTGACTTCGGTAGGACCAGGAATTTTGAATCCCACGCCGATCGGTTCGACTGGAACCGGGGGATTAAC
>JALOPY010000424.1 GCA_025453735.1 bacterium
GCAAATCTGAAAATCTGTGGAAGGGTGCACTATTTTTTTCATCAGTGAACCTTTATATTTTATTCTACAGCATTCGAAGCCAATTCAGCCATTCTTCAAGTCGAATGCCAATTGATCAAAAATCATGCAACTTATTTTAATCATTCAAAACGAATACATCCTATCGGGATCGATTCCAATGTGCCAGCTTACCATTCGTGAAAAAGCGTCTCTTTTTCAATCCCGGACCTAATCCTGAACGAATTTAGAATATTTCTTACTATCACAAAAAACAAGAGGGAGTTTCATGAAACAGATTGTCATTATGAAAAATGGTGGAACTGATGTCTTGCGCGTGCAAGAAAAACAAGATCCGATCCCGGGGAAAGATCATATAAAAATCCGGGTGAAAGCATGTGGGATCAATTTCGCGGACATTTTGGCAAGAAAAGGACTTTACCCGGATGCGCCGCCCAAGCCATGCGTGGTCGGTTACGAAGTTTCCGGCATTGTGGAATCTGTCGGCGATGGAGTTGATAAAAATATGATCGGCAAAGCAGTTCTCGCATTGACAAAATTCGGAGGGTACTCGGATGTCGTCGTCGCGCCAATTTTTCAGGTGTTTGAAAAACCAGAATCATTATCATTTGAGGAAGGCGCTGCAATTCCCGTCACATATCTGACAGCCTATCAACTAATCGTTGTGATGGGATCATTGCGAAAAGGCGAGAGCGTTTTAATTCATAATGCTGGTGGAGGCGTTGGCTTAGCGGCGCTGGATATCGCCAAAAACATTGGCGCAGTGACGTTTGGAACTGCCAGCGCCGGGAAACATGATTTTCTTAAACAGCGGGGCTTTGATTTTCTCATCGACTATCGAACCCAGGATTGGGCAAAGGAATTAAAACGATTAACCCAGGGAAAAGGTGTCGAGTTAATCATCGATCCATTGGGCGGGAAAAGCTGGAAAAAGAGTTACATCGCATTGCGAAGCACCGGTCGCCTGGGCATGTTTGGCGTTTCGACGGTGTCACAATCAAAATCGGGTGGAAAACTGCGGCTGCTAAAACTTGTATTTCAAACATCAAAATTTCATCCGTTCAGCCTGATGAGCTGGAATAAGGGCGTATTTGGCGTCAACATTGGACATTTATGGCATGAAGGCGCGAAGGTAAAAATCTGGATGGACGAAATATTAGACGGGGTTCGGCAGGGCTGGGTTCGTCCTCATGTCGATAAAACTTTTTCGCTTGAACAAGCGGCTGAAGCTCATGAATATATCGAACAACGCCGAAATATTGGAAAAGTTCTGTTGATACCATAGCGCAACAAGCTGCAAATTTCAAACACCAAATTTCAATGGTAAAACCTCAGAGGTTTTTAGAAACCTCTGAGGTTTAGGCTTTTTCACCTACCCATAAGTGAGGTGTTACTTTCAATGACTAAAACTTCTTGCAAAAAAATACAAATTTAAATTGGTAATAAAGGGTGTTTAAGCAACTTTGTGCATGATACATAATTTCAATAAATTAGATAGTGAAAAAAAATCGGTTTCCTGAGGTGTTTTTTGAACTCACCCCCCGGCCCCCTCTCTTGAAAAGAGAGGGGGAGTAGCTTTTTGAAATTGTTCGTTTTTAGCTACTTGCCTCCCCCTTCTCTTGCCAAGAGAAGGGGGCCGGGGGGATGAGTTCTATAGAATATTTACTAATTTGTTTAAACACCTTTTAATAGAATAGAAGCTAACTTTTCAACAAACGTGACATGAAAATCAGAGTATCTCATAGCGGAGCTTTTTTTATTGCTCTGCTGATCTATCATTTTTATTCGCCGCTGATTTCAATTGCGCAGGAGCATGAAACATCAGTTACGCGCTTGCTGACCGAAGCTGATTCATTGCGCGCGTTAAATAAGCTTGAAGACGCAAAAACAATTTATCAATCCGTTTTAAAATTGGAAAAAACTAATATTCAAGCTTTTGCTGGAATTGGCAAAATAGCGATCGCACAAAAAGCGTGGTCCGAGGCTGGTGATGCTTTTCAAAAAATTCTTGACAGCAATTCCGAAAACCTGGAAGCCAATTTTTACAAAGGAATAAGTTATCGGGAGACCGGCAAATTCAAGGCGTTGCTGCTGCGAAAATTAGACTGGAATAAATCGGAGCAGCATTTTAACAAAGTGATCGCGCGCGATTCTCTTTACCAGGATGTTATCTTTCAATTGGCTATTCTGGAGCGATATCGTGAAAACTATATTGAAGCAATTCAGCTCGGGCAGCGACAAATTCAGCTCCGACCCGAGCTGCTTGAGCCCCAGGTCAAACTGTTCCGGTTGTATCGCTATTTTATTGTTCATACAAAAAAAAATCCAGCGCTAGGTTGGTTGCAAAAACAATCCTGGGATCATGCAATTTATGCAATTGGCGAAAAATTGCGGCGTGAAAACGAGCTAATAAAAGCCGATTCAGTTCTACAACACCTGGCAAATAAACCTTCATCGACATCCAGGCAGCCCGCTTATCTTAGCCTGGCAAGAATCTATTATGAAAAAAAAGACGCTGCAGAAGCTGAGAAATATTATTGGCGAGCTGTCAATGAGATCAGCGATGCGATTGACGCTGACCTGGTTTTTGAAGATCTAAAGTACATTATCACAGACCAGGAATTGCAGACCTATCGTTCACTCAACACAACAAAAACAAAGAAAGATTTTTTTAAAAAAATCTGGCTCAGTCGTAATCCAACCCCGGCAGCGTCCGTAAACTATCGTTTAGCCGAACACTATCGCCGCATGATTTATTCTGAAAAATATTATGAGTATGATGGCTTTCGGAGCTGGTTCAATAATCCAGATAAATTGGGCTATCTCGAATTTACCGAATCTTATGATTTGAATGAAGAATTTCATGACAAAGGACTCATCTATATCCGGCATGGAGATCCCTCAGAGCGAGTTGCCACTGTCAACGAAAACTCGCCTTCCAATGAATCCTGGCTGTATTACCAGACCCAATTCAATCCTCGACTGACATTTCATTTTCTGGTGGACAATAATTCTATCGGCTATTGGAGACTGACGCCCTTCATCACCGATCCAGCATTATTAGAGGATCGACTTACCTGGGATAATATTTACTACCAAATGCTGCGTGCGACTGATCTGGAACGACTTTCCATGATTCAGGAGATGGCGGAGATCAGCCGAACATCTGTGGCTGTTGGTCTTGCAACGGATCGGCATAGCTGGGAGAAAAAGATTAAATCACTCGAGGTGCCTTTTTCAATATCAACATTTCGAGGCAAGCGAGATAAAACGATCCTGGAAATATGCTATGCCATTTCATTGAGCGATATTGCAAAAGAAGCGAAAAAGAAATCCAAACTATTAGAGTTTGAAAACGGATTCGTCGTTCACAATTTAAACTGGGACGAGGTCGAGAAAAGACAGGATCGCATCCAGGCGCCGTTTCCGGTCAGCGGAACAGAATCATTCCTCGACGTGTATCGTTTTGAAGTCGCGCCGGATTCTTATCGTTTTGCATTTTATACTCGTCCGAAAGAAAGCAATTTCCTGGGCGGCTGGAAATACGAAACGCGGGTTGCTGACTATGCTTCTTCGAGACTTGGATTGAGCGATATCGAGCTGGCAACGAAAATTGAACCAACAACGAAAGATACCAAATTTAAGAAAAATGGATTGCTTGTCATTCCGAATCCCACTCGTCTCTTCTCCACAAAAACACCGATAAACGTTTATTTTGAAATTTATCAACTGAGCCAGGATGCAACCGGAAAAACATCTTTTACGATTGA
>JALOPY010000425.1 GCA_025453735.1 bacterium
CCTGCCGCAACGCAGCTTGCTAATGATTTTATCGTCCAGACGACAAATGCAGATGCTCCTAATGCGGCGACTGCTTCTGCGCCCAATTTTCCAATCCAGAACAAATCAACAAACTCGTACAGCATGATGGAAACCATCGACACCATGGCAGGGAGCGCTAGATGGAAAATTCCTTTTGAGATTGAGCCTTCGGTGATATGCATTGCTGGGGCGGACAGTGATTTCATTTATTCTTGTAATTCCTAACAGGGTGATCTCTCGATTTAATACCATCTTTTACCTGCATATTACAAATAAGATTCAAAATTTATTATTTCAAAATTTAAGGAGGAATCACAATTTGCTTATTTCAGAAGCCTGGTGACATAAACATCCATGCATCTGGCAGTGAACAAAATGTCATTTCATTATTTCAGATGAACATATCTCAATGAACGTTTCTGAAAATCGTTGTTTGGCTCATTCCAGCCCATCAGGGATTAGAGCATGCGGCGCTGGATTGATAGGGGGGAATGGGAATATTTAAAATATTCTGAATGGCTGAGCGTGGGAAATAGCTCACATACCTGGCTTTAAACTCTAACATAAGTTACACTCATTTAAAAAAAACTATTGTATTTTATGTAGAAATTTTGTAAATATAGCCTCAATGAAACTTATAAAAGCTGATGTGCGTAAATTACCACCTATGTCGATAAAAAATTTGATACCAGAAATAAATCGTCTTAAATTTTCTGAAACCCAAACGGATCAAATCAATGGCAGATTTAAAAAAACTCAAAGGATTGTTCTGGAAAGAAAAGGAACCACAGCCCCAGGATCTTGCACCTGAACCTGTTTTTAACCCTGATCCAATTTCTATACCTTCCGCGCCACGCGCAACTCAGGCTGAAGTTGATTCGGAATTCTTTGGCGCCATCGAAAAAGAGCTCGACAAATCCGTGCCGATCGAGTTTGCTGAATTCTATAACCAGATGTCGGTGATCAATGAAAAGTTTTCGAACCTGGACGAAGCCACTCGATACCAGCTCGCGTTTCATGCTGCCCAGACTGCGCTCAAAACACGAAACCAAAACCTGACGCCAGCCAGCCTGATCAAATCGGTCGCCGGTATGGTAAAGGTATTGGACACCGAAAAGCGAGAGTTTCAAGCGCAGAATGACCAGGGCTATCAAACCAATCTGGCAAACGTGCAAAAAAAATCGCAGGAGATGAGCCAGGGAATCAAAGATCGGGAGAACCGGCTGCAGGCGCTGCAAAAGGAGATCGATGCCTTTATCGCGGCGAAAACTGCCGAGAAACAGCGACTGGAAGATGAACGCGCCCAGTTGATTTCCCAACGGGTGGTCTCCGAGGGAGAGATCAATCAACTGCAACAAAAAAAGACTCAGCGAGAAAATCAGTTTAATGCCGCACTGGAAGCGCATCGCCAGCGGCTGGATGAGCTGAAATCAGACTTAGAAACGCACTTGAAGAATATCAAATAGTATGGAGGAAACAAAAATGAATGATATGCCCACCCTGCCAGGAGCAGATAAAGTGAATACGTTTCTTTCGAAGAAACAAAAAATCTGGGGAAATTTTGGAACGTTGATCGTTCTGGGACTGCTTGCCGTTGGATTTTATGCGGCGGCTCCGTTTCTTATCAATCTGCTCGGAATGGCGATTACCGTCGTTGGCAAGACGATTGTTCTGGGAATTTTAGTCGGACTGGCAGCGATTCTCTGGTTTGTGTTTTCCAGCAAAAAATTTCGCGCCATCCTCTGGTACTTGAGAGCGAAATTTTATCGCTGGTTTACTTCGCTGATGATCAAGTCAAATCCGCTCGACATCATTTATGCTTACGTCAATGAGTACCTGGGCGAGAAGCTGAACACGATTCGCAATGCGGCTGATCACGTCTACGGCATCCGCAATGAGATCAAAAACAATATCGAAAACTATCGTTCGCAAATAAATGAGCGGGTACAGCAGGCCGATGCGCTCAAAAGTCGCTTCTATAAAGGCGACCAATGGACGAATGAAGACAAGCGTTTTCAATTCCAGAAGATCAGCAGCGAAGCGGGCATGTTGCAGACCAATCTGAACAAGTCGGAAAAGCGATTTGATCGAGCGCAAAAATATTGTGATATTATGAAAAAGATGCAGCAGGCATTCGAGTTCTATCGGGACAAGACGAAATTCTTTGCCGATACATTATCCGCCGATTATCGTGAAGCGCAAGCCATGGCCAAAGCGACCCAAGCGACGACCAGCGCGCTCGGCGGCGATGCCCGGGTCGATATTTATGAGCAGTCGGTTAAATATGTGCAAGGACAAATTGCCTTGTTCACTGGCCAGGTCGATCGATTTATGGAAGTCGCGCCGCAATTCATGGCTGATCCTGAGATACACGATATGGTCAGCGAAGATGCCATGATGAAAACGCTGGATCAATGGGATGCAGCAACGGATCAAATGATGGAACAGGCGGAAGATATCGGCAAAGCAGGACAGGCGTTATCCTCCGGCGATACCAACCGGGCGGTTGCCATCGTTATTAGCGGGGAGCAAAAACAGTTGGTTCCGGTTCAAACGGGCAAGGTCGAAGATAAGAAGAAATATTCGTGGAAATAGTCAAAATCCAAATTCCAAATACCAAATAATTTTCAATTCTCAATGCTTAAAACATCCCCAATTCATCGAGGTAGTTTGAATTTTGAAAATTATAATTTTGTATTTGTTTGAGATTTGAGTTTTGAACTTTGGAATTTTTTATTTAATCCTTACTCAAGAATTTAAGGAGAGAAAAAATGGCTGATCAATTTGGAGCTAAAGAATCAAAAGGGGGCTTAACCACATTTGCCAAAATCCTGATTGGCATTGTCATTATTGCGATCGTGGGATACGTTGGCTGGAAATTTCTTCCGGGCGGAGCTATTGGAGAGAAGGAATTGCGGGTTCACCTGGTGACCTATTCCGGCATGGCGCCTGGACCGTATTTCAATAACGGTTTGTCTCCGAACCCGGATTCACGCTACCAAAAAGATTATGGTTTGAAGGTGAAATTCACCGTTATCGATGTGATTCCCGATGCGATTCAAGCCTGGAAAGCTGGCAAATTAGATGTCGTAGTGTTGACCGTCGATTCCTATCCCATCGGGCTTCAGGAGTTATTGCCCTTCAATCCCCGAATTTTTTATCTGACTGACAAATCCCAGGGCGCAGATGTCATTATTGCCTCGGCAGACGTCAAATCGGTGGGCGATTTGCAGGGCAGAAAAGTCGGTTATGTACCTGGCACCCCTTCGCAATGGTTTTTACTGAATATCCTCAAGGCTGCCGGCATGACAATGAAAGACGTGGAGGGGATCGAATTTATGGAAGTGCCGCAGGTCTTCAAAGCATTTGAAACCGGTCAGCTCGATGCGGCTGTGGGCTGGTCACCGGACGATATCGCAGCACGAAATCGCGTGCCCGGCGCCCATGTTTTAAAAAGCACGAAAGAATCGTCAGAGATGCTGTTCGGCATCATGTTCGCCAGCCAGGACCTGCTCGATAAACGACCCAATGATGTCAAGGCGTTTCTAGAAGGCTGGATGAAGGCTGCTGCGGAGATGAATGCCAATCCGTCAGCAAAAGCTGCTGCCGCCAAAGTGATGACCGCTGGTTATAGCGGAACGACCGAAGATTATTGGCTGGAAACCTTTGACAATGTCCGCTTTGCTACCTATGGCGACAATGTGGCGTTCTTTGGTTTAAATCCAGCTTATAAAGGCGT
>JALOPY010000426.1 GCA_025453735.1 bacterium
TGCTTATCCGTAGTTCCGATCACCGGAATTCCCTCCAACACCTTTGAACGATATTTTACATTTCGATTGGTGCCGGTCGTTGGATTCACTGCACGGGTGCTTTTTAAACGTCGCTCAAGTTTTTCGCTATGCTTGAATGTCAAATTCGGTCGGTTCCGAAACTCGAAAAAATTTCCCGTGAAGATCCAGGGAAGCCGCGACACATAGAGTACATCGGAGCCGATAGCCGATATGCTTTCTTTGAAATTATTGCCCAGCCCATTTGCCACCGTCATGGTCGTCACCACCGCAAGAATTCCGATGATGATTCCCATCGCGGTTAGAATCCCACGGGTTTTATTTGCCTTGATGGCTGCAAGCGCGATTTTGAACGATTCGATTTTTTCATGAATAGCAAACATGGGTTCAGCCTGTATTATTTTTGTTGACCTTCGTTTTTGATAACGATTGGAGAATCGTTTTGCAGGGTCTGGCTGATAGCGCGAAAACTTCCGGTAACGATCTCATCCCCGTCAGCCAGCCCTTCCAGGATTTCTATGTGCGTTTCACTCTGAATTCCAGTTTTCACTTGCTTTGCCTTGGCCTGACTTTTTTCGACGACAAAAACGACCGATACAAAACCATCTTTATCTGGCACGTAATTCGGCTGGGACAGGCTATCGGCAGTGACAGGATCGACGCCGTTTTTTGTATGTTTCGCTTTCAACTGCTCCAGGGTACGAACTGTGACGCATTGAATCGGTATGCCAATGGCATTCTCCCGCGTCTCGGTAATAATATCACTGCTGGCTGTCATGCCCGGTCGCAAATCTTCACCCGGATCGATAATCGCAATTTTGACCTCGAATTCAGTTTTTTGATCGGTTGTCCCCGCGCCGGTGATTCTTGCGCTGCTGGCAATCTCGCTGACTTCGCCGTGAAAAATTTTGTTGGGCAATGCATCGACCTCAATTTTGGCGCTGTCACCCAATGCCACTGAAACGATATCGTTTTCATCGACATTTACTAATGCTTCCATATTTGAGAGATTGGAAACAACCATGATTACGTCTTCCTGGAATTGGGAGCCAAGCGCAATCTCACCGACTTCCTTATTCAACTCACTGATCGTGCCTGCCATTGGCGCATAGATTGTTGTCTTGGACAAATCGTCGTTCGTTTGTTTTAATACCGCCCGGGCTTGCTCGACCTGTTCCAATGCCGATTTATGGCGAGCTTTTTCCACCTGGAATGCAGCATACGCCTGGTCTAAAATCGCTTGCGATTCCAGGCTTTTCTCGAACAGTTCCCTGGTTCGAATATAATCTTTTTCAGCTTTCAGCATGTTTTCTTTTGCCAGCAGCGCATTGGACTCAGATGAGCGAAGGTTTGCCTGCGCGCTTTCAACCGAAGCCTGGAAACGCTCCTGATCAAGTCGAACGAGCAAATCGCCCTTCTCAACCCATTCGCCTTCTTTTCTAGGCAGGTTGGTAATTTTCGCCGCGACATCCGCGCTGATCTTCACCTGGGTTTTTGGCTGGATTCTCCCGGTTGCCGTAACCGTTTCAATAATTTTTTGGCGCCCGACTTTTGCAGTTTGGACGACATTGCCCTCATCGCCCTTTTTTTTCTTTGAAATGACGATGATCATAATGAGAACGATCAGGACTATAACTGATCCAATAATAATTTTTTTCTTTGACTTCATCAGGATGACTCCTAATTGTTTTTAAATTCACTAATTTTTTTAATTTCCAGAATGAATTTTATTTATGCTTTTCATTGTGTAGAAACGTTTACGTTTGAAAAATTATAAATGTTACATCATTTAAAATATTTTTTCCTGGACCACTGTTTATTCCGGATGATGGAATTAAACACTTTTGAAAAAGTAAAATTAAAATCTATGCCTCTTTCCTTTTCACATGATGAAAAATTCAGATGTCACTTTTTGTGCTTTGTTGGATTATCCATTGTCTGGGATTATGATCGAGTTGGTTGCTGGGTTACTGCCGGGGAAATATTTATTGGCAAGAAATTCTGTAAATTGGACCGGGAATATTTTCTGACGATCTATCTCGATTCCCGAACGAAGTCATTGACATTGAAGTCCTGACAATCAGGCATCCTGTCAGAAGCGCATGTCCTTTGCTCGAATTTTATTCTAAAAAAACCATTGCGTCTCTGCGTCCTTGCGGTGCACCATTTGGATTTTCATTGTTTAACTGACATAATTTTTGCATTACTCATGCGTTGCCGAAAAGTTAGAAACAAGTCCCACCCCTTGAAAGTGCAGGTGGGACTTTTGCATCTAACTTTCCGCCGCAACAACTACTTTGTATCCAGGATAATGGGCAATCCGTCTTTCCCCGCGCCAACGATGATCACCTTGGTATTTGGTGATTGCGCCAGCTTCTCTGTCGCCTCAATCCCTTTCCAGCGCAGCAATTGTTCGCTGATGCCCGCGGCGACAATAGTCTGAAAGTCCGCAATACCTTTGGCTTCGATTCGTTTTCGGTCCGCTTCCTGTTTTTCTTTCGTCAGGACGAATTCCATGCGCTGGCTTTCCTGGTCAGCTCGCTGCTTTTGCTCGATCGCGTCGGTAAGCTGCACCGGGAGCGCAACGTTGCGGATGGGCGTAGATTCAACAATTACGCCGCGTGGACCAACCATTTTGGCAAACTCTTCCTGAATTGAGGAGCCGAGCCGCTCGCGTTCGGTTGAATATAGCGCGCTGGCTTGAAAGCTTGCCGTGACCGCGCGGCTGATCGAGCGGAATTGCGGGATCAGGATGATGGTCTCATAATCGCCGCCGGAAACAGTCTTGTAAACGCGAGCCGCAGAGTCCGGGTTGAGCCGGTAGAGCGCGCTGACTTCCAAGCCAATGGTGAGTCCTTCACGGGAGAGCACTTGCATCGTTTCTTTATGCTCTTTGGTTTGGATAGAATATTTGATGACATGCGCCATCGGATTTACCAGGTTGATTCCAGCCGGAAGCGTCCTGTCGGAAACAATACCAAAGAAATCAACCACGCCAACGTGTCCTGCCGGGACTTGCGTGAACATCTGGGTCAGCGCAACGATTACCGCCACAGCCATCACCAGAAGTCCGGTGCTGGCGATCTGCTGGAATGAAGCGTTGTTTCGCTGCACTTTTTTTGCAGCGCCTCGCCAGGCAACAAGCGCGACGATGGCAACGAGTATTGCTAAAACGAAGATCATAATAAACTCCTTCTTGAATGAGTGTGAATGATGAACGACCGGGGCGGTGTCTGCCAGTCCTGTTCTGCATGGCATCTCGCACAACCTGCTGACACTCACGATTTAGATCCGCCCCGAATGATAAGCTATCCACCTGCCAATTGGCGGTGCTGCTAGTAACTTATCAGTTGTCGATAAAGAACATTGGCTTTATTACTTTCTAATTTAATCATTAAAAACGGAATATCCAATATCTTTTTGTCGCAGCGACTTAATGATTGTAATTTTTCTTGCTGCCAGCCTATAAAGCTGGCAAGCAAGCTGGTCTTTCTGGCGAATCTATAACCCTCAGGAGCTGGCAAAAGCTCACTTGCAGGTGGAAAATGACCTGGTTTCTGCCAGGAACCAGATTTATACACCCTCTGCCATTGCCTTTCACGTTTTCTATTTTTTGAGCGCGCACATTGACCGGTCACTCGGAGTGACCGGTCAATTTCCATAGGCATTATTTTTGTGCTTGCTTTCAATGACTTTTTTCATTATTTTATCATCCTAAAACCAAAAT
>JALOPY010000427.1 GCA_025453735.1 bacterium
AAAATCGCCCTGCGAAACATCAATCGCTACAAAGGCTATTCGCTCTTAAACGTCATCGGACTGGCCATCGGGATGGCAGTCTGCATTTTAATTCTGCTATGGGTGCAGGATGAATTGAGCTGGGATCGGTTTCACAAAAATAGCGATCACATTTTTCGGATCATTGCCGAAGATCGGTCGGGCGGCAATGTAATTCGCTCGGTGGGATCACCTTCCCTGATTGGTCCGACATTGATCGAGGAATATCCCGAAGTCGAAAAATTTACACGAGTCCAATCAGGCTGGTCCAACTGGTATCTGCATCTGGGCGACAAAATTTTTACGACTGAAAAGCTTGCTTGCGCGGATCCTGCTTTCTTTGAAATATTTCAATTTCCTTTTATCAAAGGTGATCCGAAAACCGCTTTGCAAGATCGCTATTCGATCGTGCTCACCGAAAGGTTAGCGAAAAAGATTTTCGGCGATGACGACCCGATGGGAAAAATCGTCCAGATGTCGGATACCGATCTGAAGGTCACGGGCGTGATGAAAGATATTCCGCACAATTCCCATCTTCAATTCGACTACATCTTTCCTGTCGTCAACATGACCGAATGGCGGGAATCGAAGCTGGATAGCTGGAAATACGGTCAATTTGCCACCTATATCCTGACGAAAAAAAATATCGATCTGAAGGACCTCCGACAAAAAATGGCTGGACTGGTCGCTAAAAATATTCCCGATTCCAAAGTCGCTCTCGACCTTCAGCTGTTAAAATCGGTGCATTTGCGGTCGACGCAACTGAATAGCTGGAACATTGTTTATCCCAATCCAGGCAATATCACCTATATTTACATTTTTTCTATCGTCGCCATCTTGATCCTGGCGTTAGCCTGCATCAATTTCACCAATCTTTCGACCGCCCGCTCCAGCATCCGAGCCAAAGAAATCGGTATCCGTAAAGTGACAGGCGCACAACGGCGCGACATCATCATCCAGTTTCTGGCGGAAACCATTGTATTGTCATTTTTGGCGTTATTGGCAGCAGTCATCCTGGTGGAAATTTTGCTGCCGACTTTCAACTCGCTGGCCAGCAAGCAGCTTTCGCTTAATCTGTCAAATAATTTAACTTCATTTTTCAGTTTGCTGGGCATTGTCATTTTAACGGGAATTATTTCAGGCAGCTACCCGGCTCTCTATTTGTCATCATTTCAACCTTCGGGTGTTTTTAGAGCTATCGCTCAATTCAGCTCAGGCAAAGGCGGTGCACTGCGGAAAGTCCTTGTGGTCAGCCAATTTTCGATCACCATCACGCTGATTATTCTGACCTCGGTCATTTATTGGCAGCTTCATTTTATTCAGAATAAAGATTTGGGTTTTGACCAGAATAATATTATTTCATTTGCATCGTATGGACAATACGGCAGGGATTTTGAAGCCGCCAAGCAGGAGCTGCTGCAAAATCCCAATATTGTCAGCGTGAGCCAGGCATTCCCACCTGGACCTGGTTTTGGCGGAACGACTAATATCCAGTGGGAAGGCAAAGATCCGACAAAGGAAATCATGCTTTTTTCTGATATGGGCGACTATGATTTTTTAACAACCTTTGATTTGAAAATCGCAGCAGGTCGATTTTATTCACGGGAGTTCACCAGCGATACCGCCAATTTTGTTCTGAATGAAACAGCCATCAAAAGTATGGATTTGAATGAGCCGATCGGCAAGCGTCTGACGATCGACGGCAAATCGGGCACGATCATCGGCGTGGTCAAGGACTATCATGGCGGCTCGCTGCGGGATTTTATTCAACCGAAAGTTATTAGCTTGCGCAACGGTTTTTTTGTCTGCGTTAAATACACTGGCAGCGAACAGGAGATCGTCAGTTATTTAGAGCAACAGTGGAAAAAGTTCGTTCCTGATCATCCATTTCGATATCGATTCCTTGACGAATCGATTGATAATTATTACACGACGGAACGCAAGATCGGAAAAATCTTTGGCTATTTCACAGGGCTGGCACTAAAGAGATCGGCATCCGCAAAGTATTAGGCGCAAAGGTGGGTGGGATTGTTTTACTTCTTTCCAAAGAATTTGCCTTATGGGTGCTGATCGCCAATGTTTTTTCATTCCCCCTTGCATACATCATTTCAAATAAATGGCTGCAAGGGTTTGCCTATCGAATCAATTTGGGATGGGAGATTTTTGTTTTTTCATCCATTCTGGCGTTGATGATTGCTATTTTGACTGTGAGTTATCAGGCAATCAAGGCGGCAGTGGCGAATCCTATCGAAAGTTTGAGATACGAGTAGCAAAATCAAATATTATGCAATGGCAGGAATCGAAGCAAAAAAAAGCGATCTCGGATTGCAGATCAACAATTTAATTGCAACAAAAAAGTCTGCAATCCGCAATCGCATGGCTAATATTTATGAATTTTGAGTCTCAAAACATTTTTGAGGTGGTGTGACTTCAAGCCAGGAGAAGCTCGCTCGGTCGCTATTTTGCCCGGTATTTATTTTTGATCATAATTTTGATCGTTGTATACACCAACGCCCAGACAAATCCGACCAAGATGGCATTCTGCCAATAGATTTGAAGGAATCGATTCGAAATAATATTGAACAAAATGCAGCCAATCGTGATGACCACGAAGTAGTTCATAAATTCAGCAAAATATTTACCAACGCTCATTGGAACCTCCCGTAAGATTTGTTAAAATGAAAAGTAACATGGCAGACGTGAGACGGCAGATAGCAGACGCTAGACGCATTTTTTACTTCTCACGTTTCACGTCTCACATTTCACGTCTGCCGTCTCACAACATTTATTCAGAATAAAACAGAATCATCCGCTCGATCGCCCGCTGACAGACTTTGCAGAATTTCCGCTCCCGATTGCCGAACATCAGGCAGTTCATCATGGGACGATACAAGCCTGTCGCCGAGTAACCTGCGCCTTCGAATGCACCCACTTTGTCGCTCAAATGACTATACTTGTCTCTCACCTGATCGATCTTGCTGTTGATCTCATCGGATTTTTTCTGGAATTCCGCCTTGATTTTTTCAATTTTTGATCGGGATTCGCCCGATTTTTCAAGCTGAGCCACCTGCTCTCGCAGTTCTTTTTTGCTTTTTTGAAGCTCCGCCTGAAGCGCTTCGGTTTCTTCCTTTCCCCATCTGGTTGGAATTTCAATTCCCGGGGAAACCAGGTCTTTCCATTTTATTTTTTCTGGATCGAGCAATGCGGTGATATTCGGATCAGTCGGCTCCACACCTTTCGGATAGAAATCGTTGTAAGCCACATCCGAGGTATAATATTCATCCCCCAGACCAGCAAAAGAATGACCGAATTCATGGATGAAAACATTCTCGCTTAATTGATTATCGACCGTTGACAGTCCATAAAAATTGTAAATCCCGCCGCCGCCATATCGTTCGCTATTGACCATGATCACGATGGCGTCAAAGGGGACAACCGAAGCGATATCTTGCATCGATTTGTTATCCTCAGTCAGCAGATAGCGATCCAGGTCGAGAGCATTGAACGAGGAATTCACGATTGTCTCTTTAAAAATGCCTTCTCGCGGTTGGTCCACCCCACTCTCGGCAGATGGGCGAAACACGCCATGGATATTAAACCTATTTTTCAGCCTATCATAAGGTTCGACTTCAAACAGCGCGGTCATGAATCGATCCACATCATTTTTAAATTTATCAAACTCCTGCGCCGTGTATCCTTCAGCAATCCAGGCGAGATCGACTTTGCTATGGGGAGCGCCATTGACTAACGCTTCAATCACCATAATATCAGGATCAATTTTTTCTTTATAAATATGATAATCGCCTGGATCGATTTGGATCGAGTAAAGCGGCTCCAGGATATTCTTTTTATTCCGCCTTTCAAACACAAGCAGCACTGGTTGTTTCGGATAAGGAATTAGCACAGTTTCATGGTAGGTTCTTTTGATCCCTTCGATGGCTGGCGTGGTCGTAGTATATTCGCCAAAATAAGTGGCATAGCCCTTTGAATAAATCAGTCGATTCGAGGCGACGTCATACACTTTAATTTCATATTTGCCATTATTGAATGGATCGATCAGATTGTTCGGATTTCCTGCCCAGATTCCCTGCTGATAAATTTGATCGATTGTAATGAATTCTTCCTTCGCATCGCCAATGTGATAGTAATCGATGCGCATCGTTTTATCGAGGAAGTAATCATTAAATTGCAGCGAATGTTGAGAAAAAAGCAGGCATGGAATCAAACAAGCACTAAGACTGAGGATAATTTTCTTCACAAGTTCCTCCGAAATTGAGGGTGATCTATTATACAGTATCGGAATTTCAAAATTTGTGCAAACAATATGATAGGAAAACCCTACAAAGAGTATTGGAGTTAGCAGATACTCTGCGAGCACATGGATTCACGGAGATTTTTTAGGATGAATTAGTTAGTGGTTATTAAACTCCCCTTAAACTCCGCTTGCTCCGCTTCTCATTGTAAGGGAATTACTTCATTAATCGATAGCTATATTCTCATTCGCCAGGTTTTTGGCTTAATTTAAAATTAATTTCAAGCGTGCTATTTGATAAATTAACTGCTCCATATTTTTTCTGAAAGTCTTTAAAAATAAATTCTGTTTCTGATTGCGAAAGAATGGTGGAATAAGAGTCCAAATTTTTCGCCAGATTTTGAAACGCCGAGAGCGCTGCAGCTTTGGTTGGATATTTTATTATTAATTTTGAATATGTTTTGTGGTCAGAAGCCTTATAATCAGCAGTGACGCCAAAAATTTTTCCCTGCAATTGCAGAATATCGCCCTCGCCAAAGGTGTAAATCGGCTGCAGCGCATAGGGACCACGGACGATCAATTCAGAGCCGGGAATCAAGCCATCTCTGGGAAGATCATCAAAAATTTTCACCGGTTTTGTTTCTGCGATAAATTTTAAGGATGCTTGCGCCAACGAAGTCAATATGGGCATAATTCTTTCATTTCCGGCAAAGCTATTTATTTGAATGAAGCAATTGCCCTTCACCATTGTGAATTGGTATTTATTCCCGGTATTTCTAACCGGGATTCCTTCGATCGGCGTTTCGTCCCCACACTTCATCAGATAGGTTCCCAGGGCAGATGTCGGATTTTCCATTTCATAGACTTCAAGGCTGACTTCATATTCCCCATGTTTATAGTTCTGCACAGTCAACTGCTTAAATCCAAACTCAAGAAATAATTCAGCCCCGCCATCGATGTAATTGAAGAGATCATTTTTATTGAACAGCAGGCTTCTGCCGCACGTTGTCCAGCCGACGACGAAATTATCATCGGGAAGAATAACATCTCCAAACGCGTGGATTGAAAAAATAAATAAAAATGAGATTAATAAAACCTTGCTTTTCATTGCTGCTCTCACTTCAGTTGTAAATTAGACTTTCCGATAAAAATAAAATTTGAATGTGCCACCGCGAAGTCGCAAAGACGCGAAGCTGGCTTTAGAGAGAGATTTATCAAAACGATTTTAAAAGCCTGTACGCAATATAAAAAGCACTGGTCCAATTCTTATCTCTCATCGCGTTTCAGCGCCTTTGCGGCGAATGCAATA
>JALOPY010000428.1 GCA_025453735.1 bacterium
AGGTTCAGAATGAAATAGACCCGATTGGGGAATGGCGAGGCAACCTCGATGATCTGCTGCTCATCCCAGACAAAACAGCCAGCGTGAGGCTGCCATTTCAGACCCTTCTCTTTCATCAATCTGGCGGCTTGAAAAACCTGAGTTGTGAATGGAATTGGAGCGACGTCAGTTTTGGGATTAAAAGGGGTTGATTTCATATTATCCTCTGTTTTTTTTCGATGAGTTGCCTGATCAAAACATTTTTACCGATGACATGCCGCCATCCACGTGCAATACCTGTCCGGTGATCCAGCTTGATTCATCGTTTAACAAGAAACAGGCAAGATTCGCGATGTCAGCAGGCTGGCCAAATCGTTTCAGTGGATGTCGCTCAGCAGTGGCTTTTTGTTTCTCCGCAGTCGCAAGCAGACGTTCTGCCATTGGCGTATTGGTGAGCGAAGGCGCGATGCAGTTCACCCGAATTTTTGGAGCGAGCTCGGCAGCCAGTGATCGTGTGAGTCCTTCCACCGCGCCTTTGGCGCTGGCAATAGAAGCATGAAACGCCATTCCGGTTTGAACTGCCACCGTGCTGAATAATACAATGGAACCTGTTTCCGGCGCCTTTTTCAATTGATTAAAAACCTGCTGGATAACCTTCACCGCATCCAACAAATTTATTCGGAAATCCATGAGAAAATCATCATCCTTTAATTGCCGAAATGGACGCAGATTGATCGTGCCAGGGCAATAGACTAAACCGTGCAATGATTCTGGTAATTTGTCCAATGGAACGTCATCAGACAAAGCATCAAATTGAAAATGATGCACATTATTCATCACAGGTATATTTTCAGCAGTTCGTGAGCCGATAAAGACGTCATGACTTTGTTCAGCGAGCTGATGGGTAATAGCGAGTCCAATGCCAGAGCTGCCGCCAATGATCACAAAATTTTTATTCTCCATTTTATCACCTCTCATAAAAGCAAAAATTGTTTTTTGAATGCCTTGTTAAATCGGTTATCTGCACCAACTTGATTTATTCTAAAACCGCAGGGTGCACTGAGGTAGCAGAGCTATTTCTATTAATTTCTATCTGCGGAAAACAATCTGCGATAAAATTCTGTTAAAGCATTCGTATATTCTGCTCGCTGCGGCAGATCGTTGTGCCCGCCATTTTCGATAATCACTAATTTCTTATCAGTTGATTTCGCTGCTTCAAATAATTTTTCTGCCATTTTAGGCGGCGTGACTTGATCGTTGTCACCAGCAAAAATGAGCAGTGGTTTTTCGATCGAGGTAATGCGTGCGACATTGCTATTTTCAAGCAAAGACGGCTCAATTTCAAATTTCACAAACGGCTTCAAAAACCAGGGCACGAGCATTCCGGTCCAATCTTTTGCATCGGTGATTGGGCATTCCAGCACCAATCCAGCAGCTTCTCGTTCGCTGGCAACATACGAAGCGATGAAGGATCCCATCGAATGACCGTGAATGATTAATTTTTCGGGATCAATTTGTTTCTCATTAATCAAAAAATCGTACGCAGCCAGGCCATCTGTTTTTAAGCCAGCCACGGAGGCGGTTCCTGGATTTTCGCCATAGCCTCGATAATCAAAAACCAGCAGATTCACGTTTTGATCGATAATTGATTTGATGATGTCATACGAGATGACCATGACAAATCCATTTCCTCCATAATAGAGAACAGTTCCCTGTGCGATGGGATTTTTAATGAACCAGCCTTTCAATGTGAGACTATCCCCAGAAACGAACTCGATTTCTTCAAATTCATAGGATTTGTTTTCAAAAGAAGCTGGACTGATAGTCCGTTTAACATTAAACGCTTCTTTTTCAGTTAACTTTATTGTGGTGCAAGAGGCGATGAATAATGAAAACAATAAAACTGTCGAATATAGTTTTGCCATTTTTCATTCCTATAATAAATTATAAAATTTCTTTTATTCTGCAATGATTTAGTCAATCCCCAATTTCCCAATCAACTGCTCGATCTCCAGCCTGGTAATTCTTGCCTGGTAACGTGCTGCAATCAATGTTGTCTGGGCTCGGATTAAATTGACCTGGGCGTCACGGAATTCCAGGGAACTGGCAGTGCCGATATTGTAGCGTTCCAGTTGCAGATCTAAATTTTGTTGAGCAGCGACGACGTTTTGTTCTTCCAGGCTGACCAATTCAAGCTGTTTTTTGAACGTGTCATATTTTTCCTGAACCAGTCCAGCGATCTGGTTTTTGGCATCGGCTAAGGCGAGTTCCTGGTTCATCGCTTCGATTCTGGCGTTTTGCAGATCGATTTTGTTGCGGAAGCCATTGAACAGATTAAATGAAAGGGACAAACCGACGGCTGCATCTTTGTTTTGTGATTCGACGGTCTTTGGAAAAAAGGAGTTCGGATCAGCGACTTCACGATCGGTTTCAGAATCAGTGTAGCCGTAGCTGGCATTGAGCGAAAGTCGTGGGTAAAATGCCGATTGGGCCAGCCTCACATTTTGATCGGCGACCCGCTTGCCCTGCAAGGTAAATTGCAACAGGCTGTTTCGCTCCTGAGCTAATTTCATTAAATTTTCAATTTCAAACTCAACATCACGAATGGAGATTTCTTTCTCCACCGTAATCGGTATTGATGGCTCTCGTCCCAACAGAATATTTAAATTCTTACGGGAAATGCTCACTTGCAATTCCTGATTTAAAATTGTTGCCACATCGTTATTGAATGAAACCTGGGCATTCAACAAATCCGTTGCCGAAGTACCGCCCAGGTCACGCCGTACTTTTGCTTTATTCAATCGGGTTTCGGATACGTCTCGGGAATTTCTTGCCACATCCAGAAGTTGTTCCTGCTGAACGAGATTAAAATAAGCTGCCAGAATACCGACAACGGTATTTTCAATTTGATAGCGAGCCTGGTACTCACCCAATTTTGCCAGTTCATTGAATCGGCTGCGATTGGCAAACATCTGAAATCCATCGAACAACGTCCAGTTTAGCGCAATCGATCCGCTCAAATTTTCCGAGGTCGAATTGCCGAATCCGATGGGCGAATTGGTCTCCTGCTCCGAAGAACTGAGGCGATAGTTACCCAATGCGTCCACCGTTGGCAGAAATCCCGATGTGCCAAGCCCAGCACTATTTCTGGCAATCTCCGCCGTGTTGCGGGCAATTTGAATATCATAATTATTTTTCAGCCCAATTTCAATGGCATCCTCGGCAGTGAGGATAGTCTGGGCATTTGCCAGAAATGGAATTAATAGAAATAGTAATAGGTACTTTTTCATGTTTTGTGTTCCTAATAAATTTTTATTACCAATCCTTTCAAAGGTTTCAGACATTTGAAAGGATGATTTTCATTAACAATTATCAATTGACTATTCACAATTCTCAATTAAATTTTTTCTCCCAGTCCCCTAATTCCCCAATTCCCCAACAAAGCGAAGTTCCTTCATCGCTGGCTCCACTTCCTCTGGCTCAAATTTCTTGCCTGTGAACAACTGCGCTATCCACAGCCGAAATTTGTTTTGCACCAGATATGAAGCGGGTAAAATTATCAACAAAATAAAAGTCCCAAACATCAGCCCGTAGGCGATAGAAACAGCCATGGGAATCAGGAATTGCGCCTGGCGGCTGGTTTCGGAAATGATCGGCGCCAGACCGACGGCAGTCGTCAGCGTCGTCAGCAGAATCGGGCGCAGACGAGAAATGCCTGCGTTGTACACCGCATCGAACACTTTTTG
>JALOPY010000429.1 GCA_025453735.1 bacterium
ACTCACAGGCGAATCATCGGTCTGCAAAAATGCGATTGCCTTTGAATCATCAGACCACCAATAGGCAATATCCTGCCTGCCAAAAACTTCCTCCCAGTAAACCCAGGAAAGCGTTCCGTTCAAAATCGTGTCTGAACCATCGGTCGTTAGTCTTGTTTCGATCCCGTTTTCCAGATGATAGATATAAAGATCGTTATCCCGAACATAAGCGAGCATGGTTCCATCGGGCGAAAAATTGATGCACTTTTCTTCGGGGTCCGTCGCGGTCACCTGTTTAAATCGAGCCGTTTTAATATCCAGGATAAAAATATCGCCATCCAAATCATAAACTCCTTGTTCTCCTCGTGCATTAAAAGCGAGTGGAAAAGAGATCGAGCGCGGCGCTTTTTCCTTGCCAAGCGTTTGTTTTTTGCTGGAGTCGTAAATTATCAGCGAACCATCTTCCAGCCAGGCAATGGCGGGCAAAGCGGTAACCTTCCGGCTCTCCTGGCTGTTAATCCATTCGATAGTCAGTTCGTCAGAATTTTGAGCAAGCGCAGGACTGGAATTGAGCAAAGAAATCAAGCATAGGATTAGCACGAGTAACAGCGATGTTTTTTGTTTCATAGAATAATCCTCATAGTTATAGTCAAGATAATTTTAGTCATGATAGTAAAAGCTCACTTACAGGTGAAAAATAAACCTGGTTTCTGCCAGAAACCAGGTTTATGCACCCGAGACTGAGGTTTTACTCATGATAATTGAAAACGAAAGATAATTGGTACAGACAGATTGATGGATATGACATTCCAAAATTTTTAGATCCTCGCAAAGGCGATTTTTCGCATAGACAAATGCAATTCAATTTTATAAAAATTTTACTTGTGAAATTTATAAATAATTTTTATATTTAGCAACCAAAAATTTATCAACGTACTGATTCCATCCGCC
The DNA here is from genome assembly GCA_025453735.1 of bacterium. Lineage (GTDB taxonomy): Bacteria > Zhuqueibacterota > Zhuqueibacteria > Thermofontimicrobiales > Thermofontimicrobiaceae > JALOPY01. The sequence goes on from JALOPY010000429.1 coordinate 931, forward strand.
AGTCGGCGGATGGAATCCGTGTGAAATTTTAATCTGTAATAATTATAAACGAATGAAAAAGAAAAAATCAATACGCTCTTAATAACATAAAACATGGATTGGAGGTGAAATTGTGAAAAAGTTTAGCATTATCGGTATCATCGTTTTGGCGTTGGTTATCCTGGTCGGATTTGTCCTCTCTGGCAACAATAATAAAAAATCAGTTGCCCAGGAAACTGTGACGATTAAAAATACTGAGACAAAAAGCAGTGACGAATGCCTGGATGATTGTGCAAATTGTCCTGAAAATGAAAATGGTGAATGTACGGGTGAAGAAGCTGGCGATGTTCAGGTGGAAGATGCCACCAGCAAAACCCACGATCATGAAAAAGGATCCCCAGAATGCATCGAGGCACAAAAATCAGGCAAATGCCCGGGAAAATGTCCTCACACTGAGCCGACAGAAACCCAAAAGACTGATAAAATTTAAGTGCTTTTTGGACAACAAAAATTTAATTTGCAGAGGAGAAGGCAATGAACCTTCTCCTTTTTATTTTGTTAAATAATTCAGTTGACATTTTCATAAATTATTAGTATTATTTAATCTCAATGGAAAAGAAAACCAAAAAATATTATATTGAAACGTATGGCTGCCAGATGAATAAATACGATTCAGAATTGGTAGCAGGAATTTTGGGTAAGCAAGGATTTGAGGAAGCAAATTCTTTGGACGACTCCGATTTAATTCTGGTGAACACTTGCAGCGTACGACAACATGCTGAAAATCGAGTACTTGGCAGGCTGGATGCATTCCAACAATTAAAACAAAAGAATCCGGATCTGAAGATCGGCGTGCTTGGCTGCATGGCGATTCGTTTGCAGGATCAATTGTTGCGCCAGAAATCCGTGGTGAATTTCGTTCTGGGTCCGGATAATTATCGCTCCCTGCCAGATGTTCTGGCAAAATTGAGCAATGGCGAACGTCAGAGCAGATTCAGTCTGGCGGAATTCAATAACCATGAAATTTACAGCGAGCTTTATCCGAACCGTGCAACTGGTTTCAGCGCGTGGGTGGCAATCATGCGTGGCTGCAATAATTTTTGTTCGTACTGCATCGTGCCATATTTGCGAGGCAGAGAACGAAGCCGTCCCGCGAAAGAGATCGTCGCTGAAATTGAAAAATTAGTTGACGAAGGATTTCTGGAAGTTACTTTGCTGGGGCAGAATGTGAATTCATACCACGATGAAAATCATGACTTCGCGGATTTGATCGCCATGGTTGCCGAGCTTCCCGGAATAGAACGAATTCGATTTGCGACGTCGCATCCCAAAGATTTATCACTAAAATTGATCGATGCAATGGCAGATCATCCAAAAGTCTGCAATCATTTGCATCTTCCGGTTCAGTCCGGTTCGGATAATATCTTGCGCTTAATGAATCGGAACTATACTCGTTCTCATTATTTGAAATTGATCGATGCTGCTCGCAGCAGGATAAACAATCCTGGATTATACACCGATATCATCGTCGGCTTCCCCGGAGAAACCGAACAGGATTTTCAGGATACAGTTGATCTGGTTCAGCGTGTCGAGTTTGATGGCGCGTTTGTGTTCAAATATTCTCCGCGCGAAGGGACAGCAGCTTATCAATATAAGGAGAATTTAACAGAACAAGAAAAAGTTGCTCGACTTCAATATTTAAATCAGATTCAGGATGCGATCACGTTAAAACGAAACCGCGAATTGGTCGGGCAGACTCAGAAAATATTAGTTGAAGGGCGCAGCAGAAAAGCAAAGCCGAATCAATATATGGGCAGAACTGATTCGAATAAGATTGTGGTTTTCAACAGCGATAACAATTACAAAGGCTTGCTTAAAGAAGTTCAAATTATCGCAGCCGAAGGACGAACTTTGTTTGGAGAAATTAGTCAGGGCGTGAGATAACATAACTTTTCGGAGGGTATTATGTGGATTGTCAGATGGATTTTTTGGATTCTGGTTCTGTTTGTTATCATCATATTTGTTACCCAGAACGTCGAATTTTTAAAAGACGCGCATACGCTGGAATTTCTATTCTGGAAGACCAGTAGCCCGCTTCCGATGTGGGTGATCATGTTCATTTCATTCGCAGTAGGCATTCTGATCTGGCTGATTGGCTCGATTTTTAAATTGTTGCAGCTAAAATCTGAGGTTCGAAAAGTGAGCAAAGAAAATGTTGCGTTAAAGAAAGAGCTTGATACGCTGCGAAACATCCCTCTGGATGAAGATACTGATATTGATGACACCATCGGGCAGGATATTTTGTAATTTAATTTGTAACTATTTACCGCAGAAATCTACCAGATGGCGGATCGCAGAGAAAATCCTTGCAGGGAACAGCAAAAAAATAGAATGCTCTGCAACCTCAGTGTTCGCCACAGGCGAAGCTCCGCTAACTGGCGGATGATTCTCGGCGGCAAAAAACGTAGCTGAATAGTTGCGTGAATTTTTAAAGTGGCAGCTCATTTTTTTAATAAATACACTAGAAAAAAAATTATTTTAAACCAGGAAGTTTTCGATGTCAACATTAACTTACATTGGGGTGGCGTTTATCATGGTCATTCTTGCCATGATAATTATTTATGTCATCAAAACGCCAAAAAAGAAAAAAGATGCTTCGAATGAATATACCACAGCCCTCAACTATCTCATTGTTGGAGAAAATAAAAAAGCGCTGGAAAAATTCCGCGAATCGGTAAAATTGAACACCGGAAATATCGACGCGTATATTAAAATTGGCGATATTCTTCGTGAAGAAGGCGAAGCTGATCGAGCCATCAAAATTCACCGGGGATTGATGTTTCGGCGGACGTTGACCACTGCTCAAAAGATCGATATTTATAAAAGCTTGATCAAAGATTACCAGACGTGCAATAAGTTCGATCGTGCGATTCAGATTTGCCAAAAGCTATTTGAATTGACGCAAAACGACCTCTGGACACAGGAAATTATGCTCCAGCTTTATGAGAGTTCCGGTGATTGGGACAGCGCCGGCG
>JALOPY010000430.1 GCA_025453735.1 bacterium
TGATTACCTACGCCAGCGGAATTATCGGGGCATTGACGCTCGCGTTCACCGATAGCTTTTGGTTCAATGCCGTTGAGGCCGAGGTTTACGCGATAAGCGTATTTTTCACCACACTCATGGTCTGGCTGATTTTAGTCTGGTATGAAAAGGCAGATGAGCCTGGCAGCGATAAATACATTCTCCTCATCGCTTATGCGCTTGGGATGGCAATCGGGGTGCATTTGCTGATGATCTTAGCGCTGCCCGCAATATTTCTAATTATCTATTTTAGAAAATACCAGAAATTAGACTGGACAAGCTTCGGGCTATTTGTTCTTTTTTCCGCGATAGCTTTCTTTGCGATTTATCCCGGCGTCGTCAAATGGATCCCAAATTTTGCGCTATTTTTGAAGAAGCAAGGCGGCTCAGATTTGATGTCGATCGTTTTCCTGGCATTGTTTGGTGTCTTGCTTTACATGATTTATAAAACCTATAAAGACCGAAAACGAATCGCTTTTCTTGCACTCACATCATTGTTTTTGATTCTGACCGCGACATCGACTTACACGGCAATCTATATTCGCTCGGGATTAAATCCTGCCATTGATGAAAACGATCCTGAAAACATCGAAAATATGGTGAGCTATCTCAATCGAGAGCAATATGGCGATTGGGGCTATGTGGAGCGACGGGCTCCTTTATGGGAATACCAGATTGAAAAAATGTATATTCGATATTTTGGCTGGCAATTTATCGGGCAGGGAGCAACTCTGGATGATGAAGGACGAATTGTCGAAAATTATAGCTTGAATGGATTATTTGGATTGCCTTTTTTGGTGGGATTGATCGGAATGTTCTTTCACTTCCGTAAGGATTGGAAACATGCCTCGGCGATTATGATCCTGTTTTTCATGACCGGGATTGCGATTGTTCTCTATTTAAACCAGGAAGATCCTCAGCCACGCGAAAGGGATTATGTCTTTGTGGGATCGTTTTTTGCTTTCGCTATATGGATCGGCATTGGAGTCACTGCAATTCTGGATTACTTAAAGAAACTGACTGAAAAGGTGCAACCGAAGCAAAAAATGTTAATTCTTGGCGCGGTCGCTTTAGCGTTATTATTTGTTTTGCCCATCAATTTGCTTTCGGTGAATTTCACATCCCATGACCGTACTGGCGAATATGTCGCGTATGACTATTCGTACAATATTCTTCAAAGCTGTGAGCCGGATGCAATTCTCTTCACCAATGGCGATAATGACACCTTTCCGCTCTGGTTTTTGCAATATGTCTATGGCATCCGAACCGATGTTCGCGTGGTCAATCTCAGCCTGTTGAATACTCCCTGGTACATCAAGCAACTTCGCGATGAGGAGCCGCGCGTGCCCATTACTTTGAATGATCGACAGATCGATGATCTTCAGGTTATGCAGTGGCCCAAAGAAGGGCGAAATGTTCGTTTCATTGCTCCGAAAGATGTTTATCTAAAAGATCGATCCGATATTTTGGAACAGAAAGAGCTGGTGCAGGAAATCGAAAAAGCGCCGGAAATTGTATTCAATTTAAAACCCACCTTATTCAGTCAATACGGGCAGGGAATTCGGGTGCAGGATTTGATGATTCTCAATATCATCGACGCCAATCGTTTTCAAAAACCAATCTATTTCGCGCTGACAGTTTCCCGGGATAATCAAATCAATCTATTTGATTATTTACGAATGGATGGGCTGGTTTTCAAGCTGGTGACTTACCCGACAAAAGAAGATCCATTATCGCCAGTGCATCTTCACACGAATCTCTTTGAAAAATTCCAGTACCGAAATTTGAATAATCCTGATGTGTATTTTAATGAGAATATCAAAGGCTTGCTGCGCAATTACCAGGGATCGTTCTTTAGCCTGGCCCAATATTATGGCAAAGAGAAAATGTTCGATAAAATGGCAGATGTTCTGGATCATCTCACGACCGTGATGCCCGATTCGGTCATTCCGATCAAAAAAGAGCTCAAATTTGAAATTGGCAGAATGTACTATATTGCCGGAAAACATGATAAGTTCAAAGCGACTTTGCTGCGGTTGATGGAGCGAGTGGATGTCACGCTCAATGAAAAGCTGCAATATGCCGATTACTTTTCACAGCTCTATCCATCACCAGAGGATGCCATTCAGGTGGAATCCATTGTCGAGAAAATTGGCAAACAAAATCCAGCCGATCCAGGTCCAGCATACTGGATGGCTTCTCATTACCTGAGAAAAAGCGAGTATCAAAAAAGTCTCGACGTTTTGAGTCAATGGATCGCCAAAAATCCAAGCGACAAAAATGCAGCATCGCAACTCGAGCAAATCAAGCAATTCATTGCCAATGCCAAACAGGATACTGCCGCTGCGGATAGCGCCAGTTCTGACAGCTTACAAAATTAGTTTCGGAGATGTGGAGGATTTAAATGGAACAAGAGCGGTTTACGCACCGGCTCATTGCCCTGATAATATTTCTGATTTCCATGGTCGTTTATTATCTGACCATTGCGCCAACCACCTCGTTCTGGGATTGTGGGGAGTTTATTGCGTGCTCCTACATTTTAGGAGTGCCGCATCCTCCTGGCGCGCCGTTTTATTTATTGCTCGGTCGGATTTTTTCAATGATTCCCTGGGCGGCTGATATTGGCTTGCGCGTCAATTTAATCTCTGCCTTGACGACAGCGTTGACGATCATGCTGACTTATCTCATTATTGCAAGGCTGATTATTTTATGGCGCGGTAATGTGAGAACAATCGAAGATCGCATCATATTATATGGCGGCAGTATTATCGGCGCGCTGGCGCTTGCCTTTTCCGATTCCATCTGGTTCAATGCAGTTGAAGCCGAGGTTTATGCGATCAGCCTGTTCTTCACCGCAATTATCGTATGGCTCATCCTGGTCTGGCATGAAAAAGCCGATGATCCGTCAAGCGACAAATACATCTTCCTCATTGCTTATTGCATCGGGCTTGCGATTGGAATACACCTGTTAAATATTCTTGCGCTGCCGGCGCTGTATCTCATATTTTATTTCAGAAGATACAAAGTTAATTTAATATCACTATTAATGCTGATAGGCATTGGCACCGGAATTTTTGGTAGTATTTACCCGGGCATCGTGAAAGGATTGCCCAACCTTGCCTTGTTCTTAAAAAATAATTTCGGCGCGTCCCTCACGGCTGTTCTGTTTCTTTTGTTGATAGGCGCGGTTATCGCCCTCACTATTTTTGCAGTGAGAAATCGCATCCGAATCTTATTTTTAGTCGTCATGTCGTTCATCCTGATCGTCATCGGAGCATCGACTTTTACCGGCATTTATATCCGCTCCAATTTAAATCCAGCCATTGATGAAAACGATCCAGAGAATCTTGAAAATCTCGTTAGCTATGTCAACCGGGAGCAGTATGGCGATTGGAGCATAACAGAACGACGCGCCCCGCTCTGGGAATATCAAATAAAAAAAATGTATCTCCGCTATTTGGGCTGGCAATTTATGGGAAAAGGAACAGCGATTGGCGCCGATGGATTTTTAGCAGAGACGATGAGCCTGCAAGGGCTCTGGGGAATTCCGTTTCTAATCGGAATTATGGGCATGATTCACCACTTTTTTAAAGATTACCGGAGGGCGCTGGCGATTCTGTTCTTATTCGTGATGACCGGATTGGCGATTGTGATTTATCTGAACCAGACTGATCCGCAGCCTCGAGAGCGAGACTATGTTTTTGT
>JALOPY010000431.1 GCA_025453735.1 bacterium
ATGAGATCGGAGATATGAGTCTGGCGACCCAGGCAAAATTGCTTCGGGTGCTGCAGGATGGCGCATTTCAGCGGATCGGCGGAAACAAGACGATCACTACCGATGTCCGACTGATTGCCGCGACCAACAATAATCTCACCACAGAAATCCGGGTAGGAAATTTTCGCGAAGATCTGTACTATCGAATTAATGTCGTGCAGATTTGCATTCCGTCGCTGCGGGAGCGCCCCGAAGATATCCCGGTGCTGGCGGAATATTTTCTCGAAAAGTATAATGATTTTTATGGAAAAAATATTACCGGAATTGCCCCAGGAGCATTGGGGCGATTGATGCAGCACGATTTTCCTGGAAACATCCGGGAGTTGCAGAATATTATCGAACGTGCCGTTATCATGGAACAAGAATCAGAGCTTTCATTGGAATTTATCCCGCTTGCATCGACCGCTGCGCCAAATATACCGCCGCAGAAATCGAATGGCACCCTGGAAGAACTGGAACGAGAACATATTAAAAAAGTTATCGAACAGGTAAATTATAACAAATCTGAAGCCGCCCGAATTCTTGGCATCGCCAGAAAAACCCTTCGCGAGAAAATGCAGAAATATGGAATTTAGGACGTGAGATAAAATAACTGCGCCCTTGTCGGATATCTGCTATAATAAAGATCCGCCGAAGGTAGATTTCTCAATTTAATGTCAGATTATCGTTACTTGCATTTGTCGGAACTTCAGAATAGTTCAATTTGTTGAATCTCACGTCCTCAATTGGCACGGATCGTGCCAGGGTGGGGGAAAGGTATCACCGTCTCGCCTCTTTAAAAGCTGCACGCCATAGACTTTTCAATTTCTATCCAAACTTTAGGTCTGTAAAAATAAACAGATAACCTCAATCGAAATCTGCCTCAAAAAGCTGATTCTTTTGGCATGAGCCTTGCATGTTTTATTCGCTGAAAAGCATAAAAAATTCACAATCAATCGATGGAGGTAAATAAGATGAAAGCATTATTCAAAGTCGGAACGGTTTTGGCATTGGCGTTCATGTTGATCGTCGGTGTTAGCAGTACTGGAATCTCCCAGGAGAAGAGTGAAAAAGAATACAATGACTATTTGATCAAAGCGTTAAGTGATTCCAATGTTGGAATACGATCGAGCGCAGCGCAACTATTGGGCGAGCGAAAAGTCGAAGAAGCTGTGAAGCCCCTCGTGAAAATGCTCGATGCTGAGAAGCATTACGCGGTGCGAATTACCGCAGCGTTGGCACTTTACCAGATTGGCGGCGATGACGCGAAGAAAGCCTTGAAAGAGAAGATGAAAGATGAGAAACATAAAACCGTGAAACATGTATTGGCAGGACTAATCGAAGACATGAACAATGTGAAAGTAGCGAAGAAGTAGCAGAACGATTTTGGTTGACTCCCGAAGGCAACGTGGCAGCGCTTTGAAACATAAAGATAGAGCCTTCGGGAGATTTACTCTTCTGATAATGGCAAGCTTCGTTGCGTCCGCAATGAATCAAGCTCGTTCAGCGGTTTTTCGAGTTGTCGTCTTCGTGTGGTGGCTAACGTTTCGTATTCTTTCTGGGCTTCAGAGATGCGTTTTCCGAGAACTTCCAATTTGCCTACGAATTCATGCCACTGTTTTTTGAATGCCCCGAATAATGAGAGGATTTCGTTTGAAGTCTGCTCCAGGGCAAAATTATCCACTGCCTGCCGAATCACTGCTAAGATCGCATAGAGCGTTAATGGCGAGCAAAACACGACCCGATTTTTTATCCCATCATCGAGGATCGAGCTATCCTGCTCATGAATGAAGGCGTAAATTTGCTCGTTCGGAATGAACAGCAGCACATAATCCACTGTATTTTGCTCAGGATCGATATAGTCCCGGGTGGACACTTCCCGAATTCTTGCTCTGACATCCCTTAAAAAATCGTTGCGGAATTTTGCTTTTTCAACCTCATTATCTGATTCAAGAAATTTTAGATAATTGTCCAACGGGAATTTGACATCCATATTCACTTTCAAATTTTTCGGCAACAGAAACGTGAAATCGGGTCGGGATCGCGAGCTTTCAAGGGTTCTTTGCTTAAAATAATTGACATTTTCGATGAAGCCCGCCAACCGCAGCACATCCTCAGCCATCCGCTCACCCCATTGTCCTCTCGCTTTAGTACTGGCAAGCGCTTCTCTCAGGTTATTCGTGGTGTGGATTAAATTTGCTGTCTGTTCAGTGGCAGTTTGAAGCTGGTTGGATAGTTGTCCAAATTTTTCCACCCTATCTTTTTCCAGGTCTTTCATCAACTTCGAGACATTTTCCAATTCTGTGGTCATGCGATGCAATTGCAGATCGATCAGGCTTTTCTTTTTGTCCAGCTCTTTAACGCCAACTTCTCGCTCGGATTCTAATTTTGCTCTCGCTAATTTGAGGAATTCTTCGGTGGAACGAGATAGGGCGTTCAGTGACAGGTTGCCAAAGTTGGCTTTCAAATTTTCAATAATTATATCGATATTGGCGCGGCGCTGCATCTCGCTCTCTCGAAATAATTCGTCAGCCAGATCTTTCGCAGTTCTGGCTTGAATAAATCGAAGCAGAAAAGCAATGCCCAATGCAATTATAAATCCTGCCAAAAAGGCAAAAATGAGTGGAACATAATCCATGAAATACTCCTTTAAGGGAGCAATTCCCATAAGTTGACAAAACCCATAGAAACGATATAAAGCCTCTATTGGCTACTCACAAACCCATGATAAATCATGGTGTATGTTTCAATACAATTTGAAATAACACCACAATTTATTATGGTGTTAATTTTCCTCTGCCGCTCGTTTTAACATGTTTTCCGAAATTCGATTTCCATTGGCAATAATTTCAGTTTCATCGAAATTCACCAGCTTCCCCTCGCGAACAACGACTTTTCCATTGACAATCGTCGCATCTGCTTCGTGATTGATACCCGAAAAGATCAACGCCGCCAGGGGATCGGACAGCGAGCCGGTATATTCCAATTTATTCAAATCGAAAATCGCAACGTCGGCTGCCTTGCCAATTTCAAGGGAGCCAATGTCATTCCTGCCCAAAAGTCGGGCAGAACCCAGGGTCGCCATTTCGAGGACCTGTTCCGCAGTAATCGCATCTGCTCCGGAATGGACCCGATGCAGCAATAGCGCCTGGCGCATCTCGCCGACCATATCCGAGCTATCGTTCGACGCCGAGCCATCCACAGCCAGCCCGACCGGAATTCCCATTCGCAGCATCTCCGGAATGCGGGCAATACCTGATCCCAATCGCATGTTCGATGCGGGACAATGGGCAACACCCGTTTTCGTTTCGGCCAGTAATTTCAATTCAGCATCATTGAAGTGAACGCCATGCGCGTACCAGACATCTTGCCCCAGCCAATCTAATTTTTCCATTAATTGCAGCGGTCGCATGCCATAAACCTGCTGGCAATAGTCATCTTCGTCTTTGGTCTCTGCCAGGTGGGTGTGCAGGCGAACGCCATATTTTCGAGCCATCACCGCGCTTTCTTTCATCAATTCAGGAGTGACATTAAAGGGCGCACAAGGTCCGAGATGAACCTGGCGCATGGACAGGGGAGCGGGATCATGATATTTCGAAATGACCTCTTCGCTGTGTTTGAGAATCGTTTCTTCATCCTGAACCACGCTATCGGGCGGCAATCCGCCATCTTTCTGACTGCGGGACATGGAGCCGCGAGTCGGG
>JALOPY010000432.1 GCA_025453735.1 bacterium
ACAGGCCGAACATTCTCCACCCATAAATTCTGATGATTGAACAGGTAAAATGTCAGGTACACGAATCCTGCGGCAATCAAAAAAATAATCGGGATCGTTATTCTCAATCTGAAAAAAGGAGCGATCGAGCTGACGAGCAGGCACAGGAAAGCAAGAATCATCCAGCTAACCAGGCTGGATTTTTTGGTAATGAAATTTTGTTCCAGAATGTTATGCAGGATGTTCGCATGAATTTCGACGCCGGGAAACGCATTTTGGAACGGCACCGGGCGCAGGTCGTACAAGCCAGCGACTGAAGCGCCGACCAGGACGATCTTGCCTGCAAAAAACTCTGGAGGAACGCGACGCGCCCACACATCATAAAAAGAAATGTAACGAAATGTCTGATAACTTCCCATGTAATTGATCAACATCTGTCCCTGTTGATCGATTGGAATGTAAAGCGGCTTGACGCCATTTTCGGTGTGGACATCGAGACGAATGTACTCCCCGGGTTGAATATGCACTTCAGAGTTCTGCACATTGTACAGGAACAGGGCCATTGCCATTGCCAGCGATGGATAAAGCTCTCCAGCGAAATTCATAAACAGGGGGATTTTTCGAATGACGCTGTCATTATCGGGCTGGAAATTAGCAAAGCCAATCTTTTTCGCGGCTTTATATAATTCAAAAAATTTTCCATCAAACCGGTCCTGTCCGGGAAACGCGTTGATAATTTCTTCTGAAGCTAAATATGAAAATCCCAGGGTATCGAGCGGCGCCGGCGGGGCTTCCATTTTGTACAGAAACGCATCAGGTTCTGCGCTGGAAAAAGAGAACGAGTGACACACATTGCCGGATTTGCGTGTGGCGCGCACGAGCAGGGTATCTGCCATGCGATCGATATCCGGCTCCATGAACAAAATATCGAACCCGATAATGAGCGCGCCAGATTCAGTCAAATAATTAATAATCTCGGTGTAATAATCGCGCGGCCATTGTTGATAGCGACCGAACTGGTTCAAGCTCCGGTTATCAATATCGACAATCACAATATCGTCGATCTTTTCGCCCTGCCTCGTTTCTTCCAACAGCTTGATTTTCGTTTGAAATCGAAGGTCAAAAGTTTTCGCCTCAAAATTTTCAAATATTCCGGGAAAAATAATTTCTGACAGGACAATGACAATAATCGCGATGCTTAACCCCAAAACAATACCGACGGATAATCGCTGTAGCCTGTTGTTCCGCATGGAGAGGCTCCTATACTACTTGATATTGAATCTTAATTTTGAATCAGAATTTTTTAAAAGCACGCACCGCCGAGCTCGCTAAGAACGCAGAGAAAATATTGATAAAAAAATGGTACGACTCAGGTTGCCAGGTTCATCGTTCTGGATTAAAGGTTGCAAACAGTTTGCTCTTCATTTTGTTTATTGATGAATCATCAAATGAATGCTGCCATTATTTGAAAAGAGCACCTTTATTATTCATTTTAAACCTTGAACCAGGTGCAAATTCCATTAGTTGGTATTTGTATTTATAAAATCAAACGACTGAAAACTGCTGAAACAGTTAGCAGCAATTTTTCGATACATTTAACACCATCCGCCGATCGGCAGATGGTGTCAATTCAAACTTGTTTAAAGCAACACCATAATTTTTTATGGCATTGGTCAGTGCTAACAAGATCAATTATAACTGTTTCAACGGTTTTTACCAACTTTAAGAAATTGCTCGCCTTTAAATCTGAATCGTTACAAAAAATAATAAAATTCTAAAATTTAGAAAGGCTCTTTACCTTGCGCTGATTTCTTCTCTGCGATCGCTGCGTTCTCCGCGGTGTGGCTTCATTCAGCGCCTGATGGCAATTGTCCATAATACACAATTTTAACCTGACCTTCAAGCAAAATTTTTGTCATATCATTATCAAAATCAACACGCAAATCTCCGCCAGGAGCTTGAACAGTAACCGGAAGCTTCGCATTCTTTTGCAATTTTGCCATGATAGCAGCGGAAATCGTGCCAGTTCCGCAGGCGAGGGTCTCCTGCTCCACCCCTCGTTCATAGGTTCTGATTTTCAATTTCGATTGATCGAGAATCTCGATAAAATTCACATTCGTTCCCCAGGGCTGAAATGCCTGGTGATAGCGATATTTTTTTCCTATTTTTTCAACATCAATTTTCGCAACATCATCGACAAATAATACATAATGCGGAACGCCAACATTCAAATATCCGCCTTCTTGAAAATCAGCCTCATCCACAACGCCTGGTTTCTCACGAATCTCAACCGGAGGCGGCATGAACAGCTTCACCCAATCATTTTCGACAATCGCCTGATACGCCACGCCCAGGACATCAAACTCAACTTCGGAAGGCGCAATTTTATGGGTGAAAGAATAGTAGGCAGCGGCACGAGCGCCATTGCCACACATCTCTCCGATATAGCCATCGGAATTGAAGTATGTCAGCGAGAAATGAAATTGGTCGCTTGGTCCGATCAATAAAATTCCATCAGCGCCGATCCCCTGGCGTCGCTGACAAATCTGACGAAAAAAATCGTGCTCCTTGCCGGATAATTTTTCATCCCGATTGTCGAATAAAATGAAATCATGTCCGGGGGCAGAGAGCTTGGTGAATGTTAGCGCCTTATTATCCATTTCTGAAACGAGCTATTCGTTTTTAACCAGTTATCAATTATCAGTCATCAGTCGGCAGTTATCAATCATGCTATAGGCAGATGTGCCTTCGGCACATTATCAATTTTCAATTGACAATTGACAATTAAAATTATATTAAATCTTCGACCTTCTCCCGCTCCCGAATCACTTCATCTCGATCGACATCCACCCACACTTCGATGGGACGGGGACGGGTGTTGTAATTGCTGGAGAGCGAATAGCCATACGCGCCCGCTGTCATCACGGCTAAATAATCGCCGCGCTGAACTGGGGGCAGGTTTCGATCTTTTGCCAGGAAATCGCCTGTTTCACAAATCGGTCCCACAACATCGGATTTTTCAAGCTGCCCCTGCATTTTTCGCAGCGGCACGACCTGGTGATAGGCATCATAGAGGCTGGGTCGAATGAGATCATTCATGCCGGCATCCACGACGATAAAATTTTTATCGCGGGATTTTTTGACATAGAGAACCTGAGTGATCAAAGCAGCGGTTTCGCCGATGATCGAGCGTCCTGGCTCGAATAGTATTTCGCAATTCAACGGTTTTAGAACGTCAATCACTTTCTGCGCCAAATGAGCCGGAGATGGCACGGCTTCGCCTTTTTTCTCGGCAGCTTCCGAGATAATATCCGGGTAATGCACGCCGAGCCCGCCGCCAATATCAACATGCTGAATCCCGATGCCATGATCCGATAATTTTTTCACAAAATCAAATAATTTTTTCGCAGCGGCGACATAATATTCCAGGTTCAAAATCTGGGAGCCGATGTGACAATGGACGCCCACGATCTCGATCCCGTTCATGCGATGCGCGGCGATAAAAACCTCCAGCGCGACGTTGATATCGATCCCGAATTTATTGATCGACTTGCCCGTCGAAATATACGGATGACCGTGCACATCAATATCCGGATTGATACGAATCGCGACCGGCGCTTTTTTCTTCATCTGTCCGGCTACCTGGTTGATGACTTCCAATTCCTGAGTGGATTCTACATTGAACGCCAGAATACCGCTTTCAAGCGCATATTCGATTTCTGCATCGGTTTTGCCAACGCC
>JALOPY010000433.1 GCA_025453735.1 bacterium
ATTTTATTGGATGAATTCCGGCATGAATTTATTCCTCGATAATGACTATATCATTGTGGATGAGCCATTATTTCATCATCAGATTTTTGGCTCGCAATGGTGGTATCCGCCCCGAGAAGAGTGGGTGACGCGCGCCATCGAGCAGTCGCTCAAAAAAGTCGGTGATTATGTTTCTGTTCTATTTCTTGCCTGTGTTCGGGATTTCAATGAGAAGACTTCAAAGTATGAACTAAGGGGGAGAGGCGGCGGCTTTACTGCGGGGATTGGGGCGAATAGCCAGTACGGGCTTTCCTATTGGGAGGTGACTTATGCCAATCATGGCTCCGGCAATAATTGGCTGATGGCGCATGAATTCCATCACCAACTCGATGAGCCAATCATTTTTCGCCCACGGTCAATACCGCAGCGGATTTTGGCGAGCATTTCGATGGCAATGCCTGGATTTTGAAAAATTGGCAAACCGCGAATTGGTACGATCTGAAATTTGGCGAAATCCGGTTTGCAGTCGATGCTGATGGAGACGGCATTCCCGATGATGATCCGGCACTGCCGATGGATGAAGTCCGCCTGAAAAGCGATCCTAATTCGGTTGATTCGGATAGTGATGGGATTTCCGATATTGATGAAATTCGATTTTCAAACTGGATCATCGAAGGCTGTGGCGAAACCTATGGCGGCTCTGCATTGCTCCCAAATCTGATGAATCCTGACACCGACGGCGATGGATTAAATGATGACATCGATCCATATCCTTTGTATCCATTCGAGCCAAAAATAAAATATGCGACAAATGGCGTTTATGAAATTGCCTCCAAAATTGAACTCGCTCGGTTGCAAGATCAACGCATTCATGCGACAGTTTTTGCACAATGGGATTCATCCTATCTGGCATTTCAATTCAAGATGGATCGATTAGCCCCGATCAAGCTGATGGTCGATGGAAATGCGGATGGCTGGTTCATTGGCCGAGATAATTATCTTATCTATTTGCGACCGAAAGACGCGACGTTAATTGAGACCGAACTCGTGATGGTCAATTGCTCTGATCCAAAGCGCTGGCCCTTTCATGACTTGGAGCTGGCTAAAAAAATCAAAATCGATTCCAGCCTCGAATTGAAAAATGGCGAATACGTTGTGTCCGTTCGCATTCCGAAAGATGACGTTACCGGAATCGAATTGGCACATGGCGAAAAGATCGGGATCAATATTGGCTTTTCTCTGGCAATGGATACGGAGGGACATCAACGGCATGTTACGATTTTTGAGCCGAATCGGTTTTTCGATGTGGTTCTTGCAAAATAGATTAATCGACAGAACTGATTCCATCGCTCGGAGCGATGGAATCAGTAGGAAATTTTACATGAGGGTGACTATGGCAAAACAAGTGAAAATTTTTTTATGCTTTCTTTTTTTCTGCTCAGCGATAGTTGCAGCACAGGAGGAATGTACGGTCGCTGTAGTTTCTGGCAAAGCGACGATTGATGGCAGACCCCTGCTCTGGAAGAATCGGGATACCAGCTATCTCGATAATGAAGTATCGTATTTTGCCGATGGAAAATATGAGTACATTGGCGTGATCAATACGGGTGATCGTAGCCAGGTCTGGATGGGAATGAATTCTGCCGGATTCGCGATCATGAATTCTGAATCTCAGGATCTGGAAGGCGATACACTCGATGCCGAAGGCTATTTTATGAAACAGGCGTTGATGGAATGCGCCAGCGCGGATGATTTTGAGCAGCTTCTTCTCAAAACTAATGCGACTGGTAGGGAGACCAAAGCAAATTTCGGCGTCATCGATGCGAAGGGAGGAGCGATGTTTTTTGAGGCGGGGAATCATACCTATACGAAATTCGATGCCAATGATCCAGATATCGCTCCGCAGGGATTTATCGTCAGAGCGAATTTTGCCATGACAGCAATTGATACCAGCAAAAGCTATGGTCAGATTCGTTACCAACGAGCGAACAAGCTATTTGAAAAATTTGTGACTGAGAAAAGCTTGAGCCACCGAGTCATTTTGCGTGATATTGCTCGTGATCTGGCAAATGAGATCACGAATCCGTATCCATTGCCATTTCACGGACAGGAGAATGACAAGCCTATCGGCTTTATCCGAACCCATCATTCCATCAATCGGTTCCGAACCGCGTCATGCGCTGTTTTTCATGGCGTGCTGCCGCAGGAAAATCCAGCCTTAACAACGATGTGGGTGATTCTGGGCGAGCCGGTTTGTGGCGTCGCCATTCCATTATGGGTGTCAGCCGGACGCGTTCCAAATTCGTTGGACGGGGAACCAAATTCATTATTGAATGATTTAATTCAGGATATTGAAAAGCAAGCTTATCCAGATACGAGTTTGGTTCGCTACCTTGACACGGATATTCTGGTCAATAAAGAGGGGAGAGGGCTATTTAAAAAACTATTTTTAATCGAGGACAAAAATTTCAAACAAACCCATGTCCAGATGAATCGATGGAGACAGCGACTCGATGCTCCAGAAAAAGTATATAAGTTTGAAGCAAATCTGGTGAATCGAACGGCTGAATTATTAAGAAAGAAAATGTAAGACTGATGTTTTCCGAACGTGAAACAAAAAAAGGATTAAGAATATCCATATTAGAAGGAGGCTTCGCTACCGTTCATGTAACGGTTACCAATGGGGCATTTTTGACCGGTTATGCGCTATTGGTCGGAGCAAATGATTTCCAGGTCGCGTTGATCATGTCTATTCCGCTCCTCGCCCAGGTGATGAATATTTTTTCGGTTCATGCCATCGAGCATTTTGGACGTCGCAAGTGGATTTCAGGCATTTTTTCGGTAATGGGGAGGTCGTTGTGGGCATTGCTGGCAATAATCCCGCTCATACAATCGTTGTCCTCCCATGCAATAATACTGACCATCGTAGTATTCGGAATACTCAGCGCCATGCTCAGCTTTTCATCAACGCCCTGGCTTTCCTGGATGGCTGACCTTGTTCCGCCGCATATTCGAGGGCGCTATTTTGGCAGGCGAAATATGGTCATGGGGATGGTGACCATGTTCGTCAGCATTGGCGCTGGAAAAATTTTGGATTATTACAAGCTGCAAAATTCGCTGGAAGTCGGTTATTTTATCGTTCTGATGATAGCCGTCGTTTGTGGAATTCTCGCTTTCATTTTCCTGGCAAGACAGCCCGAGCCGCCATATCAAAGAATGCCATCATACAATTTTACGAGCTATGTGCTCCAGCCATTTCAAGTGCGCCGTTTTCGGAGATTGCTCTATTTTTATCTTTTTTTTATTTTTGCAATGGGAATATCTTCCAGCTATTTTCCGGTTTATCTGTTGAAAACATTAAAATGGAGCTTTTCCAATCTGGCGCTGCTATCGATCGGCAGCTCAATCTTGACCCTGGTGACCCAACCGCTCTGGGGGCGCATTATCGATCGAGTTGGAAATAAACCGGTAATCACCATCACAGTAATGGGAATTTTGCCATTGCCGATTTTATATCTCATTGCCACTCCGCAATTCTCCTGGTTTATCTGGCTTGACATGGTTTTCACCGGAATTTTCTGGGCTGGATTTAACCTGGTTATGTTCAATATGCTGATCTACACGTTGCCTCAGCAAGGACGACCGGCATTTCTTGCTGTCCAGGCTGCTCTGGCAGGTATTACAAATTTCATTGCCATGATTCTGGGCGGTTTTCTGGCACAACTGCTTTCATCGATTGCATTCAATATTTCGGGCTATACTTTTATCAATTATCACTTCTTATTTTTTGCAACCCTGGCATTGCGCATTCTGTCGATTCCGTTAATTAATCGAATGGAAGAGCCTGAAGCAAAACCTGTTGGTGTCGTCATTCGCCGGTTTTTCCTCACGATCAATCGGCATCTGAACCTGGG
>JALOPY010000434.1 GCA_025453735.1 bacterium
CATTCGGATATGATTCGCGGAGCTCGTTATTTCGATCAAGATTTGACCAGCGCTGTGAATCACTTTGCCATGACCCAACGCGCCAATGGCTCGATTTTTGATTTTGTATCCTGCGCAATGGATCGTGAAAATTGGACAAAATATGTTCGCGTCCCTGTCGAAGCGGATGTTGAATTTCGCTTCATCAAGGCGATCTATTTAGCCTGGCAGGCGACAGGTGATCATGACTGGCTGGCAGAAATGCTCCCTTTTGCTGAAAAAGCGATGAATTATATTTTCACGCACCCCTGGCGCTGGTCAAAGGAGCATGGTTTGGTGAAGCGAGCTTTCACTGTCGATACCTGGGATTTTGATTTTATTGATAAAAACCAGCCCTGGCTCAACTTCCAGATTTCAGATAAAACGCATTGGGGGATCATGCATGGCGATAATTCCGGCTACTATGAAGCCTGCATCCTGCTTGCGAAAATCTATCGTCATCTCAAAAATGACGAGAGAGTTGCCTGTTTGATGAAAGTTGCAGAAGGAATTCGGGAGCGTGCCAACAAATTGTGCTGGAACGGCCGGTTCTACAAGCATCGCATTCCGCTCGATGGATTTCGGATGCCGGGCGTGGATGAAGATGAGCAGCTTTCGCTTTCCAATCCGATGGATATCAATCGAGGTTTGCCAACGCATGACATGGCTGTGAAAATTCTCCGGGAGTACCAGAATCGAAAAGAGACAACACAATCATTTGCCGAATGGTTCTCAATCGATCCCCCATTTCCAGATGGTCTGTTCGGCGATCCGAAGTTGGTCGGAGGCGCCTATTGCAATGGCGGCATCATGCCATTGGTTGGGGGAGAGCTGGCACGCGCGGCGTTCGAGCATGGCTTTGAAAAGTACGGAGCAGAAGCCCTGTTGAAATATGCCAACATGATTTATGAAAAAGGCGAAACCTATCTCTGGTATTTCCCGGATGGAAGCGCCGCTTCGCTTGAGACCAGCACCAGCCCGGATGCGCAACCCACTGATGGCTGGGGCGCATCCGCCATGCTGTATGCCTTCATCGAGGGATTGGCTGGAATCGTTGACCAAGGATTCTTGTTCAAAAAGATCAAATTATCACCCCGCTGGGTCGCTGCAAAAGTTGAGAAAGCAAATGTTCAGGTTGGATATGGGGCATCGAATTCCGGGTTCAAATATGAATTCGAGTTGCTGCTCCACGAAAACAAGATCGCCCTGAAGCTGAATGGAGAAGCGGATTTGAGCTTGCATCTGCTTTTGCCCGCGGGGAAAAAAGCAGAAAAATTACTATGCTCAGGGAAAACAATTTCGTTTCAAAATGTGAAAGTTGAAAACAGCAGCTACGTTGATGCGGAGCTTGCTTTAGCTGGTGATGAAAATGTGGCAATCATTTACACTTAATCTTAGCAACAGACAAACACCAGTATTCTTAAAAAAACCTGGTGTTTCTTTTATTACACCCAAAAACTTCGTTCTTTTAACAAAATTTTTTTAAAAAATCTCACGCAAAGATTACTCAAAGGATATCCGTGAAAAACGCTTTGTGATTCCTTTGCGACTTAGCGTCGATGTTCTGATTCCATCGCTTGGAGCGATGGAATCAGTATGAAATTTTAAACCTTACTGAGTATATTGCTTTTTGTTGTAACACCTTAGTCTCTGGTGTATAAAGCTGGTTTCTGGTAGAAACCAGGTTTATCTTCCACCAATAACTGAAGGATTACTTTTTGCTCAAAATCGTACTTGACTTTTATGTGAAAAATTATTAGTTTGAACTGTAATCACAAAATAGCAATATCGCGTATTGTATTTTAAAATTGTAAACTTTCCAATGCCGCTGAACGAGATACTTTTTCAATATCACAATCTCATCTTTAAAATTGATAAATTTTGCAAGCGCCTGGAGCAGCTTTACAAAGAACATCTCGTTTGCAAGCCGGGATGCAGCCTGTGCTGCGAAGTTGAGCGGACGGTTTGCTCCGTAGAAGCCCACATCCTGGAACAGCAATTATTGTTGTTCTCGCCCGAAAAAATAAAACGGCTAAAAAAGCTCCACAAGGATGATGATGAAACCTGCCCGATGCTGTTAAGAAAGCGCTGCGTTATTTATCCAGTCCGACCGATTATCTGTCGAATGCATGGATTGCCAATTCTGTATCGAGAAGCTGAACGCTCATTTATCGATTATTGTCGTCTCAATTTCACCGCTTTACCCGCTAGTCATGAATTTGAAGATGACCAGATTCTTGATATGAATCCTTTTAATATCGAGCTTATTGAGATTGACAAATCATATACCGAAAACGTTCTGGGAAAAAATTGGCGATCCGGCTCTCGAAGGTCATTAAAAAATATTTTATTTAATATAAAACCAAAACAAAAATAGGGAGTGAAGATTTAAGAATAAGGGCAAAAGCTCACTTACAGGTGGAAAATAAACCTGGTTTCTGCCAGAAACCAGGTTTATACACCCAAGACTCAGGGTTTACGAACAAATAAGATAAAAGCTTGACAATCCGATCATCTGTTACATTATTGAAATAGAACTATATTCGTTTTAAAATTTTCAAATAATCTGCTTGACATTTTGAAAAAATTATATATATTAAAATTGTGGTTTATTTGGATTCGTTTTATTTTTGATATTTTTTAAAGCATTTTTGTTATGGGTCAAATGCTGTCAATCCTGTTTTAATTTCGTTCAAACTAAATAAACAATCAGCATAACCATTGGGGGTTATGCTTTTTTTGTTGCTTCATGATTGCTCGGCACTGCAATTTCATCACCAGGCTTCGGAGGAGAGGAACAGATGAGACGGTTGTCGATTTTCATGGGGGGGATATTTTTTTTCTTTTTTCTTGCTAAATATTCCATTGCGGAACAACAGCTTGATACAGACTATAATAAAACGATTACGTCCTGCCAAAGCTATTTGATCGCTGCCGGAATCGAAAATATTGAAATTCAGATCGCTCGAAATCACACGACCTGGATTTCTTACGAGAACCGCAGCTATCGCAATGAAGTGATCGCGCTTGGCATTGTCCTTAATTATGCTTCCGCATTCTTGCTCTTTGCTGACCAATTTATCCTTGTCCCCAAACACCGAAATACACCACTAAAATATATCGAAGTTACCAGACAAAAATTTCAGCAATTTATTCAGAATGAAATTTCCAGTGAAGAGCTGCTTGAAGCGGTGAAAATTTCAGTTCGACCACTCGGTGAATTGCCTATGCCTGGTTACAGCTCACTTAATCGCGAATCCTCGTTTTTCAAACTCGACCTGGTTTTCAGTCCCGGTTTTAAAACCCAGTTTGCGCAGCCTGATGATCCCGCGAAATTGCAATTCAATTTTTTAAGCGATCTTACGTTTACCTTGGCAAAGGGATTGCAATTCAATGGACAATGGGTTGCTCCCCTCTACAACGAGTTCCAGCAGAAAGAAGGACGATCGAGGTTGGGACGATTTTATCTCAATCAATTGATTCGTCTTCCTTCGAGCACGTTTTTGAGTTTCAGCGGAGGAATGTTCGAATATCAATGTTATGGATTTTCAGGACAAATCCAGCGACTTTTCTGGGGAGATCGTCTGACCTTTTCGACTCGGCTGGATTATTTAGAAACCAGCTCGCTCTCCCAGCATCTACCTCTCAATTTCCCATGCCGAAATCAATGGGCGTATTTATTGCAGGGACAA
>JALOPY010000435.1 GCA_025453735.1 bacterium
GCCTTGCGGAGATTTTCCGTGTAAAGATTGCCGTGTTTGTCCAGAACTTCGGCATGTTGCAATGTTATGGTTGTCCCTGATTTTCCTTTGACTCGAAGTCGAATCCAGCCGACCATATTTTGCCCCATATCGAAAACTGTTTCGCCATTGGGAGTTCTGATGATGTCGATCGGCTTGATCTCCTGAATTTTTCGCACGGGCGGTCCGAGCGGCGCGACGAGGATTTTCTTGCTATGATTGATGGGTTTGACAGGATGCCAGTTTTGATCATCAAAGCCAGCTTTGTCCCAATTATTCATTTCCAGGCGAGCATCGTAAATCTCGCCATTGTAAATATCCGATTCGAGAATCGGTCCCGTCGCTGCTTTCCAGGTGCTGTCGGTGCCGATTACCTCTGAAGTTCCATCTTGATAATTGACCTGAATCTGCAGCAGCAATGCCAATTTTTCGCCGTAATAATTTCTGGTCATGTTCCAGCTCCAGAAGCCGCGGTACCAGCCATCGCCCAAAATGGAGCCGACCTCATTTTTTCCATTGGCAAGCAGGTCGGTCACGTCGTAAGTCTGATATTGCAGTCGTTTGAAATAGCTCGTCCAGCCCGGCGTGAACACCTGGTCGCCAACCTTCTGGCCGTTGATATGCAATTCATACAATCCCAGGCTGGTCACGTAAGCTCGTGCGGATTGGACGTTTTTCGTCAGGCGGAATTCTTTTCGCAGGAAGGGACAGGGCTGCGATGTGGTGATGTCTTGCTTGATGTCAGGAGTGATCCAGGCGGCTTTCCAATCCGAGGTTTTCAATAATCCCATCTCCCAGAATCCGATTTCACTCCAATCGGTCGGCTGATCTTTTTCATCCCAGATTCGCGCTTGCCAATAAACATGTTGTCCTGAAGTCAACGCCTCCCCCTGATATTCGACATGGATCGACTGATCGGATGGAACTTTGCCTGTATCCCAGATCAGATTTTTTTCTGATTGCAAATTTTCAATTGCGTCGGCAGCACGGACTTCATAAGCCGTCTGTTTCACGCCACGCTCATCGGACACAATCTCCCAGCTCAGGCGCGGATGCAGCACATCGATGCCGATGGGATTGGTTTTGTATTCGGCGCGGAGGTTGGTGAGGCTGGCTCTGGATCGAGTTTTTGCCGAGAGCGGATTGCTGACGCCGATGATTGCTGCTGGAACGAATATGAATAAATTCGAGATGAGAATTAGTTTTAATAGGGAATCGAGTGAAATCATAATAGCTCCTCATGCTGTAACGTACCACGCATTTTCAAAATGCGTGCTATGTTGGTTCGATCAAATGGCTTATTTTAGCTGATACGTTGGCAATACCATACATTGAATCGCTCCAGAAAAATCCCCCCAAATTTCAATATCTTTCTCGCGATTCGATTTGATCACGCCCCATCGGTCGCCTGCTTTTACGACTCGATTTGCCAATTCATTTTTTTTAAACTTGCCGTTGGCAATAAAAATACCTGTCACAAATTGTCGTGGTCGATACGTCGCTGAATTGGCCCGAAGCTCGATCCAATCATCCACAAATTCAGGTGGAGAACTGAAATTGCCATCGCGGGGATGCTGCAAATTATTATCCCTCACAAAGGCTTCTGTCTCTAACGCAAAATTTCCCCAGATTAAATTTTTCTGAATCTGACCTGGTTTCAAACCTTCTTTGGTTTCGATGAATAAAAAATCATCAAGAATCACGTTATGCTTGATGACGACTTCGCTGCGCTGAAAATAGATGCCGGAATTGTGCGCCACGATATTATCGTTGAACTCACCCCGGCTCTCCATCGTAAAGCGCATCGCGCCTGAATTTTTGGAAGGATTGGAATTGCCGATAAAAATATTGCTATCGATCCTGACAAAGAATTTGTCTTCGCCTGGCAACAGATCCAATGGTCGATCATAGCGATGCTCCTGCCCGCCAACGAACAAGGCACCCGCATCATCGCCGCCTTTATTTCCCACAAAAATATTGCGGCGAATCACGGGAGATGACCAGAGCGCGACAAATAATCCCCCGGCATCATTGGAGGCTAAGGATTCATTATTGAGAATGATATTATTTTCAATGACCGGGCTGGACCAGTCAAAAATAGAGATCGCGCCGCCATCGCTGCTGCGCATCGGATCATTCAGTCCGGTCGTATTATTGAGAAAGACATTGTTGGCGATTCTGCCATTGCAATTCTTATGAAAAGCAATTGCCGCGCCGCGACCATTTTCAGTCGTATTTTTAGTAAAGAGATTATTTTCAATAATCGGCGCTGCGCCATTTTCGCAATAGATCGCTCCGCCGTCATTGGCAGTCTCGTGAAGAAATTTCGGGTGCCAGGGAATTGGCGTCAGAGTTTTGTTGGAAGTGAAAACATTGTTGGTGATAATCGGCGAAATCCCATCGCAAAAAACACCCGATCCTTTGCTTCGAATCTGACCATTCGAAATGACAAATCCATCCAGCCGGGCGTGATTGGCGCCGATCACCACGCGGCGTTCTTGTCCACCGGTGAGAATGGTTCGATGTTTCACAATATCTCGTTTCCAATTTGTTGGATCAAAACCGCCGAACAGATCGACAAATTCTTTCATCGAAATCGGGGTATCCGCATAATCGCCCTGGCTGACTAAAACTGCATAGCGTCGTTCCGATGCCGCATCCCGAATTTGGGATAGAGCAAGGGAAATCGATTGCCAGGGCAGTTGCGCCGAACCATTGCCGTTTTCATCAGAACCGTTTGCTGATGAGACATAAAACAGTTTTTGATAATTATCCAGTTGGACATTTTCTGTTTTTGGACCGATTGCCAGAAGTGAGATTGGATTTTGAGAATTAGAACAAGAAAGAATAGAAATAAAAACGAGCAGCACGAATATTGAAGGATAACGTTTCACAGACCTTTCCTGATTTAGTGATAAATGTTGACGCACTTTTGCGGTGCATCAAGGCGCCGCACTCCGCTCCTAAATATAAAACTTGAAACCTTAATAATCAACCGAAATTTCTAAAATGAACCATGACGATTGAAAATGCTAACTCTTTGCCCACGAAATACACGGAATGACACGAAATTCAAAAAATAAAAAGTGCTTTTAGTGTATTTTCGTGTGGCCTGTCCGCTTTTTTAGGGCGGATTCGTGGGGCAATTATTGATAATCATTTTCATTTTAGAATTTCAGGATCAATCTAAAAAGTAGAAAAAATTTGGATGGCGTCAATCATTGTGGAGATTTTTTTGCAGGGATAAGAATTTTTTGCCCTGGTTTTAATTCTGCCGGATCTTCGATGCCGTTTACTTTTAAAATGCTTTGCCAATCCGTGTCATACAGCACAGCTAAATCCTGCACGTTTTCGCCCGGCTTCAATGTGTGGGTGTGAACAGTCGTACCTTCCTCTTCTTTATTATTGGGAGGATTGCTGGTAATGGATGTATTGATAGGGCTTTTATTTTTGTTCAGCGCTTGCCCAATTTTAAGTGCATTTTCCAGATCCTGGTTTGCCCGATTGGCATCACAACGGATCGAAATGAAAATGATAAGTCCAGCTAAAATGCAGAAATAAAGTTGAGGATATGATTTCACTTTCATAAGAGTCATAATGCTGCCCGTCGATTGTATGAGTCTCAAAATTATGGTCTCAGAAAACGGGGAAATATATCCAACTTAAATTTGAAATTCAAACAAATTGATGAATACCAGTCATTGCGATCCGCTGAAGGCGGAGAAGTAATCTTAACTGGCAGAAAGGATTTCTTCACTCCGCTCGCAATGACGATGCTCAAGATTTGGTTTTTAGAGTGGACTCAAAATCATTTAATAAATTGAGAAACAAAACTCAGGTATCCCTGCCTGCCACCTTGTTTATTCCACT
>JALOPY010000436.1 GCA_025453735.1 bacterium
GCTTTGGTCGGAAGTTGGAAAAAATTGATCCGCAACTGATCCAGTGGATTGCCGCGGCGTCCCGGGAAAGGTCGGTCGCCGCCACGATCGGGTCGCTCGGGCATGGGAATGCTGTCGATGGCAGTGATTTCCCGCTGTTCGCCTTGAGGCGTCATTTTAATCCGAACTCGCTTTCCCAGCAATGCCTGGGGATCGATGGGCTGGAATCCTCGTCCCCGTCCGCCTTCTGAAGATATATCTAATTTAGTTGTGGTCAGCACAAAGCTGAGCAGGCTGTCGGATTTTTCGGATTGCAAATCAAAATTGAAGGTTCTATTCGTCGTGGATTCTGAGGATTCACCCTCACGCTCCGTGGTGCGGATGTCTTTGCGGCTGCTTTCAAATTTTAGAACATCTCCCGTGTTTGCCTTGTAGGCAAGCAGTTGAACAGTTTGCGCATTAAGAAACGCTGGAAGTGGAACACTTAAAATGAAGAAGGCAATCAGGAACAGCGAAGCCGCAGCTAACAATAATTTGGTTCGGTAAGAAAACATAATTTTCTCCTGAATAATTGTTTTCGATAAGTTCGACCATTAACTTTTTTTTGATTAAACACGCCAGCTCAAGTTTTCTTGTGGCTGAAAGATTCGGAACATAACTGATCTTCAAAGCTGCTTTGTCAGAAAAATTTTAAGCAGATTGATAATAGTGAAGGGTGGTTTTAAAAAATGATAAAAAGTTGCCTTCATCATTTTTTCAACACGACTCCCAATCACTAAATATATTTTACTCACATACATGACCGTCACCTGCCAGGTGATGGTCTTGTTCTATGCCTAATTTATTTTATCAAAATTTTCAATGATCTGCTGCAAATAGCCGTGATACTTTTTCGGCAGTCCTTTGAAAGCCGAAGGCAATCCATCAACTCGGGTCTCGCCCGATAGAATTTCGGGGTTGGAGCTTTCAAGATTTGTGAGATACTCCCTGATTTTTGAGGCAATCCTGCTGACAATTTCAGAATCCGTTGTTCCTGCAATTGCATTGGCAGCAGCTTCAATGCTATAGTTTGAATTCACCAGATTTTCAAAACAGATCCCCCTGAAATATTCGGTGATCGTTCCCCGGTCCCGATTGCCGAGCTTTTTTGCCGTTTGAGAAATCGCGGCGCGAGAGAACTCGAAAATCCGGAGCAACTCCAACACCTGATCTTCCAGAGGCTTAAAATCAATTGGGATTTTTTGTATTGACTGATACTTGACGATTTCCTCGGGCAAATCGCTTTCCCGAATGAGATTTCGGTTTCCGCTTTGAGCGAAAATCGCAGCCCGGCGCACAACATTTTCCAATTCACGCACATTTCCATTCCACTGGTAGCGCTGCAAAATTTCCATCGCTCGATCCGAAAACGATGTGATCAAATGATAGCCATGCTTTTTTAAAAAGTGCATGGCGAGCAAAGGAATATCTTCCCGGCGCTCCCGAAGCGGCGGAATCGTGATTGGGAATCCGTTGAGTCGATAGAAAAGATCGGAGCGGAAACGGCGGGTTTCCATTTCGACGTGCAGATCTTTATTCGTCGCGGCAATAATTCTAACATCGACTTTGATGGTCTGTTCGCCTCCCAGTCGCTCAAAGCAGCCCTCCTGAAGAACGCGAAGCAGCCGGGTCTGAAACGCAGGCGATGTTTCAGTGATCTCATCGAGAAAAATCGTGCCGCCGTTCGCCATTTCAAATCTGCCGCGCCGTCGCGAATGGGCGCCGGTGAAGCTTCCTTTTTCATGACCAAAAAGCTCGCTCTCCAGCAGCGTTTCTGGCAGCGCTCCGCAATTGATCGCAACAAAGGGAGCATTTTTTCGTTTGCTGGAATTATGAATCGCATGAGCAACCATCTCTTTGCCCGTTCCTGTCTCGCCCATGATGAGCACGGGAATATCGTCGGAGCGAATAGTGGAAACGAATTGCAGCACCTGCGTCATTTTGCTATTTTCACGATGAATAATTTCTGGAAATTGAATTACAGGCTTATGCTTAGCAGGGACGATGTAAGTTTGAAGGTCACGCAGCTCCTTTTCGAGCTTGATCATCGCGCGTTGTCGCTCTTCAGCCAGTTCCCGGGTTTGTTCGGAAATCGTCGTCTCTTCGTCCAATTGCATTTGGACCTCACCCAATTTTGCCTTTGCTTCGGCAAGCTGCGATTCTTTAATTTTGACCTGATCGTGCAGCAGGGTGGTAATCGATGACTCCTGAACGCGGCGTTGCTGATTGTTAAGGATTGTGCCATAAATCAGGACTGCGAGAAATGCAATTGTTGGATAAAAGATCGGAACGATGGTGTTGGCGAATCCGAATGCAATCATGGCAATTAGCCAATAAAGCAACAGGCTGAGGGTGCTGATTAGTGCGATGATTAGTCGATTTTTAATTTTGAATAGCATCCACGCCAACATTGCAAGACAGAGAATGATAGTGCACTGAAGAAGTGCGGGAGTCTCCCGCAGGTAATTTTGTTCGAGGATGTTTTCAGCCACCGTCGCATGAATCAGCGTTGCTGGAATCCCGCTGCTCAAAGGAGTCGATTGCAGCTTCACCACGCTGGATACGATCACTGCGATAATTACAATTTTATTTTTTAAATTAAGGGAATCCGGTTGCTGGAGTACGTCCAGCAAGCCTATCTGGCGCAGCGAGCGAATGTCGCCGAAATGATTGAGTCGCAATCTTCCGGCATCGTCAATTGGGAGCGAAATATTGTGATAGCCAGAATCGGCAAGCGTAATCGATCGGGGATCAGGAATTATGAAGCCCGTGTTTTGCAAGTAAAGTCTGGCTAATTCACAGCCAAAAGATAACATCAGGCTATCATCGTTGATTGCGATGATTGGAGTTTTTCGGACGATTGCCGCTTGTTCGAAATTGCTGAATCCCATGCCTGCCGCACGCTTGCGAAATTTTTCGATGGGGAGAATGGAATTCATTCCAATTTTGACGCGTTTCGGAAAGTGTTCTCGCGGGCGCGAAGCGCTTGCCAAATCAGAAAAAGCCGCCGGCAAACAGACATTGTTGGCAGCGCCGATGAGGTCGGCGAGCATCTCATCGTACTCTGGATAATTTCGATCGGCTTGATCGAACAAAATATCAAGCCCAATCACTTTTGCGCCTGATTGGTTTAATATATGAATGAGATAGCCATAGTAATCCCTCGAGAGGGGCCATCCATTAAGCGCTTTGACATCTTCATCCCCAATAAAAATGATTTCAATTTTGTCAGAGAGTTGCCGATCTCCCCTGATTTTAAATTGAAGGTCAACCAGGTTAGCGTTTATGGTTTCATTAAACTTAGCGGGCAAAATCGACAGCAGACAGAACAACAATGCCATAGCAGACAAACGGACTGCTTTTTTATTACCTTGAAAAAAAAATGTCTTCATAAAATTTTTTGTTTTGATTTAAATTAAAATTTCTTATATTTGGTGCATAGCATTTTATTAATTTATCATAATGAAAGAAAAATGTCAATCAAAAAAGATCGAAAATTCTGGACCGGTATTATATTAATCATTTTGAGCTATGTGTTTTGGGGCGCATTTTTTTTCACCATCGTTGCGTTAAAAGGCGAGAGCAAAAAATCCCTCTACTATGGCGCCATGCTCTATGGGCTGAATTGGGGATGTTTTGGCGTGGGAATTTTGCTCGCCGGAAAAGCCGGTGTCCGTTACACAAAAAAATTAACGAAACAGCTAAATCTTCGGTCTAATAAAATTCAAAATGTGATTTCTATGCTTCATCAAACAGACTTTCAATATCACCGAATTAAAAGCACTTTGATTGACTCGCGATATTCCCCGGCTTTCATCTTCATAAAATAGGTTCCCGATGGGAGTGTATTATTATTTTCATCGCTGCCATTCCACTCAATAGCATGATAGCCTGCCTTTATCCATTCGTCCACTAACGTTTTGATTGTTTGTCCGTTGATATTATAAA
Organism: bacterium; assembly: GCA_025453735.1. Lineage (GTDB taxonomy): Bacteria > Zhuqueibacterota > Zhuqueibacteria > Thermofontimicrobiales > Thermofontimicrobiaceae > JALOPY01. The sequence goes on from JALOPY010000436.1 coordinate 3,967, forward strand.
TTTTAATTTCGACATGATCATTTTCTTTTAATCCGAATCCAATTCGCGTCACTGCATTAAACGGATTCGGATAATTTTTGCCCAGAAAAGTCGCGGTTGGCAATGCAGAATAATCTCTTTGGAAAATGGCGAAGCGACAAAGCAATTATCAATCGCCTGAATGCTGCAATAATAAGTGTTCGATGGCAAATAAGGAATTAAATATCGAGGTTTCGTTCCCATATTTCCCAGGGCAGGAATCAGCCGGAACCCGGTTGCAGGATCGGATGATGAATTCAAAATATCCGATTTGCTGGGTGCGGAGCCGATTTGCAAATTGTAAGTCAATCCAGCCGCTGATGTTTCTTCATCCATAGCGCGATCCCAGGTGATTATCAAACGATTTCCTTGCACAGCCGCTGCCAAATTCCCGGGCGTTGCAGGCGGCGTATTTTGCTCATTCATTTTATTCTCGAAGATCATGCAGCGATAGTCCTGGTAATCGTAGCGCCCCGATAACAGAATATCGAGATCGCTGTCATTATCATAATCGCCGAGACTCATCTGCGCATATTTCAAGCTCACCAGGCTATCGGCAAGGAGGAACTTGTTGTCCCCCAGGTTGAGATAAATATAACCGATCCATTTTTCGTTCGTATGGATGCCGTTCATGATGATATCCAGATCGCCATCGTTGTCGAGGTCTCCCCATTTTAAATCGCCTTGTCGCACGCCGAGTATATTGGCATGAACATTAGTAAACTTATTGTTCCCGTCATTGCGATAGATTTCCGCGACGCTGGGAATTTCATTCGCAAACGATCCGCCCAATAACACGTCGAGATCGCCATCGCTGTCATAATCGCCCCAATTGATATTGCTATAGCGCAATCCCGACAGGTGCGCCTTGATATCAATGAACATGTTGCCGCCTTCGTTTCGCAGGATCAGCGAAACATAATTTTCGGATGCTGTCCTGCCCGTCATGGCAATATCCAGATCGCCGTCGTTATCATAGTCTCCCCATTTCGCATCGGAGTTGCTCACATTGGGCAAGCCCAGATCGAGCGATGTGAAATTCCCATCGCCATCGTTACGATAAATCAGTGTGTATGGATTATCCGGTTGTACTTTTCCGGTCAACAGCAAATCCAGATCGCCATCAAAATCGTAGTCGCCCCAATCGGCTGAGCCGGTCACCAGCGGCAGAATATTCGTGTTAATCTCAGAAAACATTCCAGCAATATTCTGGTAAATTTTAGCGATAAAGTTATTGCTCTCAAATTGTCCGCTGAGAAAAACATCGAGATCGCCGTCATTGTCATAATCCACCCATGAAGAAATGCTTGCGCCAACTCCCATCAAGCCGGCATTGGTATCGACAAAGCCGTTAGCTCCATCATTTCGAAAAATATGCGCATCACCCTTTCCTGCTTCACCAGCATAGCCGGTAAGCAAAATATCGTAATCATTATCGTTATCAAAATCGCCCCAGAGGCTCTGTCCCAGGTAGGTGCCTTTGAGGTTCAACTGAACTTCTTCGAAAAACAGTTTGAAGCTTTGTCCTTTGACTGCCACGAAACTGAATGGCTTCTGGCTGTCATTGCTGGCGATCAAAATTTGATCTCGATAAAGCTGGATGGCTTGAGGCTCAAATTGCGCATCAATGACAGCGCTATCGCCAGGAATAATTGAAAACGAGGGAATGATGTTGCGCCAATCGAGCTGATCCTGCGGCTTAATTTTGAATCCCTGCGGTGCGCGAACAGAATCAATCCGAAGTGGCGCATTGCCGGGATTATAAATAATGAATGTTTGAGCCTGGGAGGAAGCGCCAATTTTTTGATATCCGAAGTCCAACTCATCAGGAACAATCGCTATGCCGGTAATAAATGGATATTGCAGATTTTCATCAGCGCCTTTGTAAGGCGAAAATAGCGATCGTTTTTCGCCATCGATATCTTGTTCGATTGCAGCGATTGGAACTCCAGCTAACGCGTAATCGCCGAGTGAGCTTCCTGCCAGATGCAAATCAGAATTAGCGGCATCAAAAAATTCAACGGCTTTATTCACAGAAAAGCTATCGCCTTTTGCCGCGGCTTTCCACTCAGAAAACGATGGTGCATCAGTTTGAAACCATTTGCCCAAAAATTGATTGGGCTCATCGCCACAATAATACAAATTATAATCCATGTCAAAATTTCCCGCATCAAACGAGACCCACGCAGCTAATTGATCGTTATCAATCCGGTTGTTGATAAAAATATTATTTTTAATATTGAAAAATGTACTGGCAGAGCCGCCTGTCGTATTCAGCGCGTAACCATGATCCACCGATCTCCCACCTAAATAGACCGTATTAAAATAAACATCAAACGTGATATTGTCGCCGCCATCCACACGGAGTCCGTAAATTCGATCATTGCCATCATCAGGAAGCGAAATAAAATTATTCACGATAATGCTGCTGACCTTGAAAACGCGGATCCCATACAGCGTGGAGCTCGGGAATTTCAGACCATAGACTTTGTTATTCACAATCGTCACAGCATCAGCATCGGAATCAAACGCAACATAAATTCCATAAATCGTCGTCTCGCTGGGCAATTCTGAATCGCGATATGCGAGGATGCAAAAATATAAACCGCGGTTTCATATTTTTTGCTGTCGCTGGGATCATGGTCCGTGATATCGATTCCGTCAAAAGTGATGTACGCGCTATTCTTTAAAAATAAAACTGCATCGCCGGATGCCAACGAATCGACCATGATGACAGGATTTTCACCAACACCAAATTTCTGAAAAACGATGGGGCTATCAGCGGTTCCCTGAACCTGAATGGTATCGGGATTCCCGGTGAAGCGTTGATTGGCAATAATCTGGAAGGTGACGCCGCCTTCTGGCAGTGAAGTTAATTGACCAAGATAAGATAACGCCTCGTTGAATGATGTAAAATCTCCATTGCCGGTGTTATCGATCGTTTTTATTTGCTGTGCGACAAGAGGATTGATGAAAATTAAAGCCAGGATAAAAATGAGATTAACTGCTTTCATTGTACACTCCATGTGATTAACTTAAGCTAATTATAAGAATTTAATTGTTCTTTTTCAAGCGAAAAATTTCTGGAGAGCAACATTTTAGTTGTTCGTTTAGAAAAAAAACTTGACTTAATGAATAAAAATTATATATTACTATTGGCGCGATCAAAAGAATGATTTGAAATTTATTATAACTTAACGATTCGCCTAAACCTTCAGCAGGTTTAATACTCGAAAATCGGCTGGCTAAAACGTCATTGAAAGTTATGAAACTAGTTCAAAGCACTTCTGAAATTAAAATTCTTGCTATCCTGAACAATTTTCCCTGAGATGTCTGGAGTGATTATCGCTGCATTTCAGGGTTTTTATTTTTAAAAATTAAACCATGGAGGAATCAATGAAAAGTTCGTTCAAGCTTTGTCTCGTGCTAATAAGCTTTATTCTGATGATGCAAAGCGCCTCGCTATTGGCGCAGGGAACGTGGACAGTCGCAGCAACTCCGGATCTTACTATCGGCATATCCGATCTGTTTTTCCTGCCCGATGGACAAACCGGCTGGTTCGTCGGAGATGATGGGACGATCCTCAAAACCGTCGATGGCGGAATCACTCGTACGCCCCAGATTTCCGCAACGGCCGAGGATTTGAATCGAATTATGTTTATCAACGATTCGACCGGCTGGGTCGTCGGGGAGAATGGCACGATTTTGAAAACAACGAATGGCGGAGTCACGTGGAGCTTGCAGCCCGTGCCCGACGCGACTGCCGATTTCAATGAAATCGCGGTCGCCAGTGAAACCGTCGCCTTTGCCGTTGCGGATGCCGGAAAGATCGTTGCCACGACTGATGGTATTAACTGGGTGGCGCAAACCAGCGGCACAGCGAACAGCCTCTATGGCGTTTCCTGTTTTGGACCCAATGTAGCGATCGCCGTCGGACAAAAAGAGACGATCATTCGCACGACTGATGGCGGAGCCAATTGGGTTCCAGCGACCACCGTCGCACCGATTCAGGTGAAAGACTACAACGCGATTAAAATGGTCTCTGAGAAAAAAGCCTGGCTAGTTGGCGATGGATTTGAGGTTTTAGGACTCAAGAGTGTCTTTGCCTGGACTGAGGATGGCGGGGATAGCTGGACGCTTTATCTGCCAACTGAGCCAGCGTTTGGCAACATGTGGGACATCGATTTTAGTAACGACACCACCGGGGTTGCAGTTGGCGATGCCGGTATCGTGATGAAGACAACGCGTTTGGCTTCGACGGACATTCCGTCTCTGTCATTGGGAGTAACGTGTGGACATGCCGCTATGAAATCCTCTATAAGAGCGAAGATTTCACTGCCACCTGGAAAATGCTGGGAAATATTAATAAAGAGTTTATGTATGATATTTGCTCGCTGGACCAGGGACATGCAATTGCTGTCGGGTACAATGGCGCAAAATTGGAAACCATCGATGGCGGCTATACCTGGAAATCCGGCTACATCGTGGCTGACAACACAATTGAGCGCCTTGATGGTATTTATTTTCTCACTCCCAAATTAGGTTGGGTGGTTGGAGTCGGTGGTTTTGTCGCCACAACTATCGATGCTGGCGCGACGTGGCATCTGGTCAATAATGGCATCGCCGATATTTGGCTGCGAGATGTCTGGTTCGTCAATGATAGCACCGGCTGGGTGGTTGGTCAAAATGGTAATGTTCTAAAAACAATGGATGGCGGGAACTCCTGGGTGAATCAGACCGGATTTCCAACCAATAAAATTGTTTATGTTATACAAATGTTCAATGAGAATGAGGGCGTCATTGGCGGACAGGACAAAAATCTCTATTATACCAATGATGGCGGAACAACCTGGGTGCCAGCAACCTCACCCGTTGCTGCCGCAGATGATATTAATGGGATGTACTTTATCGATCCGGCTCATGGCTGGGCAGTCGGCGAAAAGGGTACCATTGTGTTTTCATCCGATAAAGGCGCAACCTGGACCAAGCAGACCAGCGGCGCAACGCTCGAGCTGGAAGATGTCTATTTTCGCAACATGAACGACGGATGGGCCGTCGGGCAAAATGGATTGATCCTGGCAACGACCAATGGCGGTACAACCTGGGCAGTTCAAGGCGCGGGAGTAACCGGCAAAACGCTAGCCGGGATAGCGCCGAGACATGGCTCCATCCTCTGGGCGGCAGGTTTCGAGGGCACGCTGCTAAAATATGTGGACGATAGCTACGTTACCAAAAGCCAGATCAAGATGAACGAAATTTTCTACAACGCATTTCGCAATACTGAATTAGAGTGCCAATACATTGAACTTTACAATGCTGGCGCGGAAGTTGAATATCTTGATGGAAAAGTGATCTGCCGGCTCAGCAAGGGGGACATCGATTACGTCACGTATATCTGGCAATTTCCGGGAAACGGAATGGATTATCCCATTCAGCCCGGCGAATATAAAATCGTCACGCCCGATGCCAAATCATATACTGACCTTGATCTTTCTAATGCAGATTTCGAATACTTTGTAACCGGAGAGTTCATTTCATACGATAATCCTGCTGTCCCCAATTTAATAAATTTAATAAATTTGGCTGATCCAACGAAAAAATCTGAATTTTTAATCAATTACCGCGGTGACGTTATCGCCTTTGCATCAGGAAAAGACATCTATTGGCTTGATGGTCTCGATATTGAGACTGTTATTGACGGTGTCGAATACGACTCGCAGGAATCCAGCTCACAATCCCTGAATGATCTCGTTGATGCCGGACATGCTGTCGGACCGACTGCAAATTACCTGGGGCGTTCCATCGAGCGCAAAGAGCCTGGATTGGATACCAA
>JALOPY010000437.1 GCA_025453735.1 bacterium
CCGCTAATTTAAAAAGATTTTTGTAATTGTTGGTGAAATTATTTAAATCTTTTGGAAGGTAGCTGATGGGATTTGATTGAATTTTTCCTGTTTTATCCATCCAGGTTAAATTGGGAATAGTTGAAAAGTCATTATTATTTTTCAGTGCTCTGATCAAATGCAGCATCGGTTCTTCTGTGGAATCGCCTTTCATCACCAAATCGACCTGGGGATATTGAATCAATTGATCATGAAAATAGGTCGAAGAATAGCCTCCGAAAATTACAGGAATTTCGGGATGATATTTTTTACAAATTTTGGCGATTTCCAGACTACCCTGGGCATGAACCAGCCAATGCAGATCGATGCCAAAAGGCGATCATTTTCTCAACATCAAATTGGGGATCGCTCAACATCCGATATGCCAGGTTGATGATTCGGACCCCGATGCCATTTTTTTCCAGGTGTTCGGCAATGGAAGAAAAACCGACAGGATACATCTCAAAAATCGGCGTCGAAGGAACCACATCGCTGATGGGACCCAAAAGATTTGGTCGTTTGCGGAAATCGTAAATTGCAGGAGCGTGTAATAAAATTAAATCTGGTTTTTTGAACATTTATTCCCTTTGTAACCTGTGGGACAAGATGCCATCTTGTCCTACAATTCAACAGGATGCCATCCTGTCCTACATCTCATTCAATTGCTCCAATCGCCTGGTTTGCAGCCATTGAATGTGCTGATTCAGTTTGTTTTCAAGCTTCAACAACTCCAGATCTGCTTTTAGCTGCCGATGGCTCTTATGAGTTTCAATTCGAGTGTCTATTTCTAAAAAACTATCTAACGCTTCAATGCTCCGCTTTTGTTCCCCTGGTGCTCGTCTGCGATGTCGTTGCATGGATTGTTCCCCCTGTCATAATTCGAGAAATTTTTGAAGTGCATAATATATATCCAATAATTGAAAAATTCAAGTATTTTATTAAGATTTAAGTAAAACCTCAGTCTCGGGGGTATAAACCTGGTTTCTGGCAGAAACCAGGTTTATTTTCTACCTGTAAGTCAGCTTTTACAGATTTAAATTTACTTAAAATCAAGGATTGGATTATCAAATCCTACCTGACAAGAACCAGTAATGAGCAAAATATTTATAGTTGATTTTGATTCATTGATTACTTAAATTGAGCTTGATCAAAAGCGAATTGACAACTCCAATTAATGATAATACAAAGGATAATTTATGAAGCTTTCAAAAAATCTGAAAATACAAATTCGTGACTATATCGCCATCACTATCGGCGCATTCATCATGGCGCTGGGGATTGGCGCATTTTTGACTGACGCCCAGGTTGTGCCTGGTGGCGTGAGTGGACTGGCAATGGTGGTTCATTATATTTCTGCCAAACGAATCCCTGTCGGATTGACGATGTGGGTTTTGAATATTCCGTTGTACTTTTGGGGATTGAAAGAGATCGGCAAACAGTTCGGCATTCGGACCTTTGTGGGATTCTCATTGAGCTCATTTTTCATCGATTTCATTCGGGGAAATATTCCAGGACTGGGATTTATCAAACTGCAGGATTCACCAGCGATCCGAGACCTGTATCAGCACGATTTTATCCTGGCAGTGTTATTTGGCGCGGTTTTATTAGGCATTGGATTGGGGATTATTTTTAAATTTAGAGGCTCGACTGGCGGCTCTGATATTGTCGCTGCGATCATGCAAAAAAAACATGGCTGGAAGCCTGGTCAGGCATTTTTGCTTATCGACTCCCTGGTTATCACCTTTGCAGGGCTGGTGATCTATTTTATGAAAATATCAACTTTCAAACCGGCACTGACTTTGACATTGTATGCTTTTATTCTATTATTCATCTCGTCAAAATTGATCGACATCCTCATCGAAGGAATGGATTACGCCAAAGCCGCGATTATCATTTCGCCAAAATTCAAGGAGATCGCCGAAGCTATCATGGATGACCTGAGTCGCGGTGCGACGGCATTGAAAGGACGAGGGATTTATTCCAACCAGGATCGTGAGGTGATTTATACTGTCGTATCTCGGAAGGAAATTACATTGCTGACCGATATCATCAAGTCAATTGATCCCAATGCATTTGTGATTATCAATAATGTGCATGAGGTCCTGGGGCAGGGATTTCGGAGGCGGGTTTAAGTGACAAGCTTATTTAATTGTCAATTGACAATTCTCAATTGACAATTGTCAATTATCGATTATCAATAGTCAATTAAGTGTTTTCAAATCTAAGAAAAGTATGTCGATTATCATTAGAGAAATTTTAGCCAAATCAGCCCTGACTCCTTCCCGAATTGAAGGCATCGACTTCGCCTTAAATCCGTACACTGGCTGCGCGCATGGCTGTCGCTATTGTTATGCAGATTTCATGAAGCGATTCAGCAATCATAATGAGCCCTGGGGTAGCTTTGTGGATGTGAAAGTCAATATCCCGCAGTTGTTGGAAAAGGAATTGCAGCGAAGAAAATACGGGACGATGAATTTTGCGGATTTAGAGCAAGGCGCATGGCGCATGGAGCATGGCTTGGGAAAGCTGGTGAGCCTGAGTACCGTGACTGATCCCTATCAGCCGCTGGAACGAAAATATCAGCTCACCCGTCGCTGTCTGGAAATTTTGCTGCGTTATCAGATGTCCGTTTCCATTCTAACCAAATCGCCGCTGGTATTACGAGATGTTGATTTGATCAAGCAATTTAAAAATATCGATGTGGGAATGACCATCACGACTGATCGAGAAGAAATCAGAAAAATATTTGAACCTTGCGCTCCGCCGATTCAGGCTCGAATCGATGCTTTGAAGCAGTTGCACCAGCAGGGAATTAAAACATGGGTGTTCGTAGGACCGATTTTGCCTATGGATCCAAATCAATTAGGGAATCTGGTGAAAGATTTCATCCATTACTATTACATCGATCTCATGAATTATATTGCCAAAAGCAGAACCATCTACTATCAATATCAGTTACAAGATGCCCTGCGCCCTGCCTATTTTGAACAATGCAAAGCAGTCCTCGAAAATATTTTCAACGATGGTTTGTGATGCCGTTCTATAAAATCCTTTTCTTTCGCGATAGCCTAAAGATCATCCGAAGCAATTACGACAAGCCAATATTTCTTTTCGAAAGACAGATCATAGATTTGTTTTTTACCATCTCCTGAAACAGCCCCTTTAATTCCATTTTTGCTAAGATATAACCCTAATTCAGTTTCTGACACACTCCTCAAAGCCAAAAATTAAATTCAATCTATTTTTCATTTTTTTAATTAGCCAATGTCACTTTTTTTTCGTACATTATCCAAATTTGAAAAACATGTAATGAGCAAAATGACAACAGAGAAGGAGTTAACTACAGATGGGACGAATTATTATTGCTGATCTGCATAACCACAGCACTGCATCAGATGGAGAATATTCACCGACGGAACTGGTGGAAAAGGCAAAAGAACTGGGGCTGAACGCCATTGGGCTAACCGATCATGATACCATTGAAGGGCTGGAAGAAGCCATTCAAGCGGGAGAAAGATTGGGAGTAAAAGTTTTGCCGGGAGTGGAAGTATCGCTGGCGTTTAAACGCCCCTGTTTCGTTGGTACGCTGCACTTGCTGCTATATCTCACAAATGATCTTTTGGGTGATGGAGAATTCCGAACCATGCTGAATAATATCCTCAGCCAGGGACGGGGCTTGCCTTTGGTAATCGCCCGGGTGAATGCCATCAATGCAATCTTCGGTCCCCAGGGTGAACAACCAAAGCTCAAACGGAATCTTAGTCCCGAGGACTTAACTTCGTACAGTTCCAATGTCACCCGTCGTCATTTTGCGCTTGCGCTAAAAGAAAAGCATGGCGTTGAAGATAAAGATCAAATCAATAAAATTATTGGTAACGATAGTCCCGCCTATATTGCATCAGGTATTGATATGAAATTATTG
>JALOPY010000438.1 GCA_025453735.1 bacterium
CCCACAGCAATTTTTAATGTGGGTCTTTTTTATTTTAAATCAGGAGGAACAGTGATTCACAACAATGATAAGCAGCTCAAGATCGGAGAGTTGCCCCAATTGAAAATCGTTCCTATTTCCGAAATTATTTTTCACGAAGACCCTGATGACGAGCGCTCATCAAAACTCATCGAGTATATTCGAAAAGAGAATCGACTGAAAAATCCGCCGGTGGTAACCAGTCGAAGTGAAAGTTCCAGGCATATTCTGCTGGACGGAGCGAATCGATTAACAGCTTTGCAATCGCTGAATGTACCGCATGTATTGGTTCAGGTCATTGACTTATTTGACCCCGGTTTGCTATTGCTTCACTGGCACCATGCTGTTGAAAAATTCAGCAAAGATGAGTTTCTTGAAAAAATTAGAAATCTGCCCGAAATTTCAATCGCAAAAAGCGATAGCACTAGCCTGGCGCAAGATGAAAACGGTGATTTGCTCTGTCAAATTCAATTTTCGGACAGCTGTGTTTATGCCGTTCATGCCCATAAAAATCTGTTTCAACGGGTGAAAGATTTGCAGAATATCACGAATATCTATAAAGGTTTTCAATACATGGATCGGGTGAGCTATACCAATCTGGAACACTTGGCAAAGAATTATCCCCGTTTTTGTGCGTTGATCGTTTTCCGAAAATTGGTGAAAGAAGATCTTGTCGAGGTAACCAATCAGGGTATGCGGATTCCCAGCGGAATTTCAAGAATTATCCTGCCGAAGCGAGCGCTGCGGGTGAACGTCCCGCTCGATATTCTCCGGTTTGATGTTCCGGTCGAACAGAAAAATTTTTGGCTCCAAAATCGTATCAACGAACAGATCAGGGATAAATCAATTCGCTTTTATCATGAACCAACTTTTCTTTTTGATGAATAATTGAACCTAATTCTCTAAATTAAATTAACCCAGAGGAGTGAAACATGGAAACCACGAAATTTTTCTTATCTGAGAAAGATATGCCACGTCAGTGGTATAATATTCAAGCTGATCTCCCGAAGCCATTGCCTCCGGTGCTGCACCCTGGGACGAAACAGCCAATTGGTCCCCAGGATCTGGCGCCATTATTTCCAATGGAGCTGATCAAGCAGGAAGTTAGTCAGGAACGCTGGATCGATATACCGGATGAAGTGCTGGACATCTATAAATTATGGCGACCATCGCCCCTGTATCGCGCCAGGAGACTTGAAAAGGCGCTTGATACACCAGCAAAGATTTATTACAAATGGGAAGGAGTTAGCCCGGCGGGAAGTCATAAGCCGAATACCTCGATAGCCCAGGCGTATTACAACAAGATGGAGGGTGTCAAAAGAATTACAACAGAAACCGGCGCAGGACAATGGGGCAGCGCGCTGAGCTTAGCCTGTAACTATTTCAAAATTGAATGCAAAGTTTACATGGTGAAAGTCAGCTATAATCAAAAGCCGTATCGCCGTGTGATGATCGAAACCTGGGGCGCAAAAGTAGTGCCCAGTCCCAGCAACGATACCAATGCGGGACGAGCGATATTGGCGCAAACTCCAGACTCACCTGGCAGCCTCGGTCTGGCGATCAGCGAAGCCGTCGAAGATGCTGCCACCCGTGAAGATACCAAGTACTCATTGGGAAGCGTGCTGAATCATGTGCTGATGCATCAAACCATTGTTGGATTGGAAACGAAGAAGCAAATGGAAATGGCGGGTGACTATCCGGACATCGTCATCGGATGTGTTGGCGGCGGCAGCAATTTTGCCGGACTGGCATTTCCGTTTGTCGCTGATAAATTTAAAGGCAAAGCCACCAAATTCATCGCCGTGGAACCGGCATCCTGTCCCACGCTCACGCGTGGTCCCTATGCTTATGATTTTGGCGACGTGGCAGAAATGACGCCATTGCTTGCTATGCATACCCTGGGGCATAAATTCATTCCCCCGCCAATTCATGCTGGTGGGCTGCGCTATCATGGAATGGCGCCCCTGATCAGCCACCTGGTGCGGGAAAAATTTATTGAAGGTGCCGCGTATAAACAGTTAGAGGTGTTTGATGCGGCAATAGCTTTCTGTCGATCCGAAGGGTTCATCCCTGCTCCGGAATCTGCCCATGCGATCAAAAGCGTGATCGACCAAGCTTTGATTGCAAAAAAAGAAGGCAAATCAAAGGTAATTTTGTTCAATTTAAGCGGACACGGGCATTTTGATATGGCTGCTTATGATAATTATTTTTCTGGAAAGCTGGTTGATATTCAGATGCCAGAAGGTGATATTGAGAAAACGCTGGATTTGATTAAAGATTATCCACCCGTGAAATAGATGTGATTCCGGAGTCAGCATTTTGGTAATGTTGATTCCGGATTTCTTTCCAGGCAGAACATGTTTTATCTAAAAAAAAGCGGGGGAGTTTTTACAAGCGCAGGACATTTTACTGTTGCGGTGTAAAACCTCACTCTCGGGTGTATAAACCTGGTTTCTGGCAGAAACCAGGTTTATTTTTCACCTGTAAGTGAGCTTTTACGTGGCAGTATAAAAACAGGATGGTTCGGCACAGGCAAAGGCCGAAGCATTGAAACATTTTTTTAAACTCTTGTGGTCTCTTCTAGCAACTCAGGAACTGACTTAAAAGAGGGATGTTGGCGGATTAATTTATGGAACCTTATTTCATCGATAGCAAAGTCATGATAGTTGAAAGCTTCTTGAACTTTTTTGTCATACTCCTTTGATTCAAAATATTTCTCCATTTTTTCGCTGACAAACAGCACCTGCTCATCGGTAAACCATTTCCAGGTTTCTCCGGAATTCTTCTCGATGACACAATTCAGCTCCACTGCCCACGTTGCTTTGAAAAGCCCTGCCATTCGTAGATCGCGTTGCATGGCTAAAAATTGTCCTTCACTGGTGGGATTAACATATCTAAAATGCTTGGAGTAAAACACTGCATTATGGTAGTACTCAGGGATATTTAGCAACCCATCAGTCTTCAGCCGCAAAGACATATTGACAAAAATACCAACAATTTTCCGCCCTATTCTCAATCCTGGATAAATTTGCCCGGGCAAGGGGGGACGATGCGGCGTAAATTGCGCGGTTGGATCCTGGAGCGTCAGCCATTCGATTACAATCATGGAAAATTTTTGTCCCGCAATGGACGAGGAAAATATTGGCTTGGCAATGAAATATTTTTTTCGAACAATTAACTCACCCAATAAATGATCCTGATCTTCTTTTTGAAAATAAGCCTTCAACGTATGCCGATAAGGATCGAGGGCATTTATTTTAACGATAAAATCATGGAATCCTCGTTTATTCAGATCGTTGAAAATGCCATATTCTTCCAGCGCTTTCATGACACCCTGTTCGGAATAGAAATTTAGAAACAAATGGGGGCGTTCTTTGTCGCGCAAATCGCCTAAAATGTCCTCTGATGATATTAATTTATCTGCCTCAGAAGTGCGCTGCAATTCAAAATTTGTCAGGTTTTCATAAATCCGGCGATATTTTTTGGGCTGTTGAACCATAGATTTCTTTCAATCTTGATGAATTCGAATTAGCATAAATTAGCCTCGTGTTTCACTCAGCGAAAAGCATGGCTTAAAAAGTCTCTCGAGTTATCCGTGCCACGATTTTGGCAAGGAACAGCAATCCAATTAAATTCGGAATTGCCATAATCGCATTGAAGGTATCGCCAACATTCCAGACGAT
>JALOPY010000439.1 GCA_025453735.1 bacterium
GAGCCGGCGATCAAAGACCGAGCTGATGGTCGTCAAACAAAGCGCTGGATTGCCCTCTTCATCCACGACCAGGGCTTCGCCGCTGAGATCGATCAGCAACACCACTTTTTTGCCAGCCGCCGATTTCGGCACCTGGCCGCTAAAATGAAACCAGGCGCAATCGAACAGATCGCCCCAATTGTCGCCGATCTTGAGATTCAATTCATCGCCAGATGTGCGCTGAGCGAATGGCACAGGCTCTTTGGTACGCCAGGCAGTAATCGCGAGATCAGCAATTGGTTCGTAAATCGTATTGCCGATGCGTGGAAGTAATTGGGATAGCTGAGTTTTCGTGTGCTTGTTGTAATAGAATTTCATACATTGTCCTTATGCTTCTTCATCGTTATTTCCGACCCGTCTCGAATGGATTCCTAACAGACTCGCTTTTTTAATTAAATCAGGCCCAAATTTATTCTGCACCAGATCGATTACCTGATCGATCTGGCGATCTTGTTTATTCTCAGCATCGAAAAATCCAAGCTGCTCATTACATTGCGTGTTCAAATTGGAAACAGCAATGCCCAGTAATCTGACTTTTTTTCCGTGCTTTTGAAAGTCATGATAAAGATTTAAAGCTGTAGCGCTGATCAGTTGCGACGAATCAAAGTAACTGCCAAAACTATGCGATCGGGTGAACGTTGAAAAATCATGGAGCCTGATTTTAAGTGTGACTGTTTTCCCTTTCACTTGTTTCTTGCGCAAAATTCGACTTAAATTATCGGCGATCGCGCTAATGGTTTGTTCGATTATTTTTTCATCGCTGACGTCTTCATCATACGTATTTTCGAGACTCACCGATTTGACCGAATGATCGGATTCGACTTCCCGCTCATCGATTCCATTCGCCAATGTCCAAAAATGCAGTCCCGACTTGCCAAATTTTTTGATGACAGCATCCTGCGACAGCTTTGCCAGATCGCCAATTGTCTGGATTCCCATCGCTTTCAGTTGCACTTCCGTTTTTTTGCCGACTCCCCACATTTTAGAAATCGGCAGCGGATGCAGAAATTCAGTGACCTGCCCGGGTTCCACGATGACCAATCCATCCGGCTTTCTCAAATCTGAAGCAATTTTTGCTACAAATTTGATCGGAGCAATGCCAATCGAAGCGGTCAAGTTCAGCTCATCCTTGATGCGTTGTTTGATTTTTTGGGCGATTTCTTCGGGCGAGCCGAACAAACGCAGGCAACCGGTAATGTCCATGAACGCTTCATCCACACTGATCGGCTCGACTTTGGGAGTGAACTCATTCAAAATGGCAAACATCTTTTGGGATATCTCCCAATATCGGCTGCCACGGGGATAAGCGAAAATGGCAAACGGACATCGCTGATACGCCTGCGAAATCGGCATTGCCGAATGGATGCCATATTTCCGCGCTTCATAATTGCAGGTGGAAACCACTCCCCTGCCCTTGCCGCCTTTGGGATCCGCTCCCACGACGACCGGCTTGCCACGATATTCCGGATGGTCCAATTCCTCAATTGCCGCAAAGAACGCATCCATGTCGATATGTAAAATGATTCGAGACATTGTTCATTATACTTTTATTGCTTGTGCTAATAGGTTTAAAAAATTCACAAGGAGCAACGGAGGTAACTGATACTCTTCGAGTACAGGAATTCACGGAGAATTTTGGGGGGCGTAGCTTCTGGTTTTAAAACTCCGTTGCAACTCTGATTCCTCTGTTTCTCCTTGTAGAAAAACACTGTTACAGCTATATGAGTCGCAAGAGAAAATCTAGAATTTAATGATATTTCAAATAGTCTCTCACAATTTTCATCGCTAATTTCGGGTCTTCAAAAATTCTTCGCACATAGCGCCAGGAAAATTTAGACAAGATCGATTTCAGTCTTCTGCTGTTGGTGAGTGCGAAGGTGTCGGCTGCGATTTGTAAAAATTCATCAAAATCGATGTGCTCATTGATAAAAAAATCTTTGCGATTCGAGACCAGGGGACTGAGGCTGAACTGGTGCCAATCCACATCCTCTGTAATGTGTTCTTTGTTTCGTGCGTAATTCCAGAGCTGCGTTCCTGGCAGCGGCGTGGTTACGGTCAATTGACAAAAATTTTTCGTATCCATGTCCAGAATTTCCCGGATCAAATTTCGCGTCAGCTCGATATCCTCTTTTGTTTCCGGCGGAGCGCCGATCATGAAACAGCAATGGGTGCCGATGCCATAGTTATTCAAAATTTTGACCGCATTGCGATTGTCGGCAACGGTGACATTTTTGCCTTTCAGATATTGCAAAATTCGATCTGATCCTGACTCCAGCCCCAGCGCAGCTTTCACCACGCCCATCTTCTTGAGCAATTGCACCAGATGATCGTTCACTAAATTGGCGCGGAGATCGACCAGAAAACGAATCTTGCCAAGCAGCTTGCGCTGCTCCATTTTTTCGACAATCGATTCAATTCGCTTCGCGCTGCTGATAAATAAATCATCGCTGACCGTGATCGCTTCGACGTTATAGGTATTGACGAGATGCTCCATTTCGCTCACCACATAGTCGGGTGAATGTAGTCTCGGCTTGCCCCATTTGGATGACACATGACAGTAAATGCAATGATACGGACAGCCTCGTGAGGTGAGCATCGTGGTGCCGCGCAAAAATTCATTGTTCATCAAGATCTGGCTGGGCTTCAAAAAATATTCCATGTCGAATAAGTCACGCGCGGGCATGGGGATGCGATCGATCGGTCGAATCAGCTCACGCGGCGAGGTGAATTCCAGTTTTTCATAATTCCAGAAAACAATGCCAGAAATCGGTCGCAAATCATCCGGGCGCAATTTGCCCTTCGCCAGATAAACGTGCATCAGCTCCAGCAAAGTCTGCTCGCCTTCGCCGATGATGCCGATATCAGTGAACCGGGAAAGTTTATGAGGCAAGCAAGTAATATGGGGACCGCCAGCAAGAATTATTGCCGAGGTCTGGCTTTTCACCTGCTCCATCAGTTGCAGGACGTCATAATATCCGGCGGTATAAGCGGTGAATCCGACAATGTCTGGCTGATGCGCGATAATCTTTTCCAGCGTTCGTTCTCCAGTATTGACAATGGCAATATCATCAAAATCAAGATATTTTTTTAAATAGGACGCCAGGTAACCAAGCCCGAGCGGCAGCTTATCATTCCCAATTCCAGGCGACCAATGATTAACGAGCACTAATTTTGCCATGAAATTTTTTCACCAGATATTTTAATGTTTGTATTTCTTTCGCATCTAAAATTTTGAATAGGTAGATGAACGCGCCAAACAGAAAAATGAGAAATGTTTTCAACACCATCATATTCACAAATTTGATGCGTTGATAAGCTATAAAAATTATCAGAGAAATCAAACCGATTTTTAAAATTTTTTTCAGTTCATATTGAATCGGATAAATGCGCTGGGTGATGATATAAAGCCAGATCGCCATGAATACGTAGGAAAGTAGCGTTGCGTAAGCTGCGCCCATCAGCTTCAAAGTTGGAATGAGGTAAATGTTGCTGGCAATATTTACAATCGCACCAGCAATATTGATGTAGATGAAATGTTTGGTTTTCTGCTTGAGAAAAACGCTGACCTGAAAATTAATATAAAAGCCATAAAATACATACGCGAGAATCACGACCGGGACAATTTGCAAGCTTCCCCAGTATTCCTTTCCAACAATGGAATA
>JALOPY010000440.1 GCA_025453735.1 bacterium
TGGCGCGAATGGCTCGATCTATGCCGTACGGAGGCAACTCTATTCTCCCCTGCCTGATGATAGTATCAGCGACTTTATCGAGCCGTTTCAAATTGTCGCACAGGGTTATCGGGTCGTTTACGAACCCGAGGCAATTTCATTCGAACAGTCAACGACCAATTTCATCGAGGAATATCATCGAAAAAAGCGAATCATTAACCGAAGCTTCTTTTCACTCTTGCAGTTCAGCACATTCCTGAATCCCTTGAAATATCCGGTGCTGAGCTTCCAATTATTTTCACATAAAATTTTACGGTGGATGATTCCCATTTATCTGCCAATTATTTTTATCATTAACCTGTTCTTATTGAAGTCGCTCTTTTTTCAAGTCACTTTTGGTTTGCAAATAATATTTTACAGCACAGCATTACTCGGCTATGTTCTCGAAAAAAATCGGTGGCACAATGTTTTTTTCTATGCGCCCTTTTATTTTTGTCTTGTCAACATCGCATCTCTCGAAGCGATCATCAACCTGTTTGTCAAACGAAAAAAGGTAGTTACCTGGAATCCAATACGAATCAATAAGTCGATAAGTGACGTGAATTAAATAACTGTCCCATTTACGAATGATCCTTGCTTATAGTAAGACAAGATTGCTTTTTCAAATGAGTAACTTAATTAATGCACAGTCCTAAATGCCCAAAGCGATTGAAAAAATACTGCTGATTGCCGGTGATTTTATCGCGATCAATCTGACTTTTCTTTGCTGGGGAATTTTAAGAAATAATCTGGGATATTACACCGAGCAAGAGTTCTTCTATAATTTTTATTTGTCTTTATTAGTATTTTTTTATTGGTTTTTCCTGTTCTTTTTCTTTGGTCTCTACAAATCCTGGTACGCCCAATCGCGATTTGATGAGTTTGTCACTGTTATAAAAACGGTCACTATCGGAGTTTTCATTATTTTTGTCCTGACAGCAGATGTCAGGATCGATCTCAAATCGACGCCGTCGCTCAGTCGCATTATCATAATTTCGTACTGGGTGATGCTGATTTTATTTGTCGGCGCCAGCCGAATTCTATTGCGAACCCTGCAACGTAAAATGCTTGAATCAGGAATCGGCAGGCGCAAGACATTGATTGTTGGCTGGAACCAAAAAGCGCAAGAGCTTTATGATAAGATTAACGAATTCCCGGCGCTGGGCTATGATATTTTGGGATTCATTTCTCGTTCAAAAACCGATCATAACGAAAGTTATAAAAGCGCGAAGGTGCTTGGCTCGTATAGCGATATCGCGCGGGTCGTTGAATCAAATAAAATCGAAGAAATTATCATCTCGGTAAAAAATAGTTCCTCAAAAGATGTAATTAGCATTATATCCCGATGCGATGGATTGCCAGTTAATTTGAAAATTGTGCCAGACCTGTACGACATCGTGATGGGCTATGGCAGGACAAATCAAATTTACGGCTTCCCCCTGATCGAAATCTTGCCGCAAATGATGCCGCAATGGGAGCACCGGGTGAAGCGATTGATTGATATTACCATTTCGGTGATAGTCTTGATCCTATTCCTGCCGTTCTGGATTCTGGTCGCGCTGATCATAAAATTGGAATCTCGAGGACCCGTTCTGTTTGCTCAAAAGCGGGTCGGAAAAGATGGCAAACATTTCACGGTTTATAAATTTCGTTCCATGGTTCAGGACGCAGAAAAAGAAACCGGACCTGTTTGGGCGGGAGAGAAAGATCCGCGAGTTACATTTTTTGGCAGAATCTTCCGCAAGTTGCGGATCGATGAGATCCCACAATTTTTCAATGTGCTTGTCAATGATATGAGCCTGGTCGGTCCACGTCCCGAGCGACCGTACTTTGTCGAGAAATTGAAACGACAAATCCCTCTCTACACCCGAAGATTACGGATGAAACCTGGCATCACGGGTTGGGCGCAAATCAAAGGCGGTTATGATACGACAATCGAAAACGTAAAGAAAAAATTAGAATACGATCTGTTCTATATCGAAAATGTTTCGCTCCGAATGGATTTAAAAATTTTATTTAATACAATTTATGTGATGATTCGAGGAAAAGGGCAATAGCTTTTTTTTAAAGGAGTGCTGTGCCTTTATGCACCGCTTCTTTTCAAGAAGAGCACGCGCGACAAAGCTGCATGAAAATAACTCAACACCAGTCACGAAGTGGACAGAAAGCACACCAAGAGAAAAAAATGAAGATCAGTTTAGTATTTTTTCGTGTCTTTTGTGGTTTCTTGGTGGCTTTGTGTTCGAAGATTCTTTAGCAAAAAAAAATAAGATTTAACTACGAGGATTCCCAATGCTGGATATCAAATTCATTCGCACCAATGTGGATAAGGTTAAAAAAGCCATCGACCTGAAAAACGATTTTGCCGACATCGATCAATTATTAGAAATGGATGCTGAAAAACGAAAAATCATGACGGAGGTTGAAGAGCTCAAGCACCGGCGCAATAAAGTTTCCGAAGATATTGGCACGATGAAAAAACAAAAGCAGGATGCTTCGAAATTCATCATCGAGATGAAAAATGTCTCCGACCGCATCAAGGAGCTTGATGAACAAGTTAAAAGCTTCGATCAACAAATTTATGAAATCCTGATTCGAATTCCCAACATACCTCACGATACTGTGCCAGTGGGAAAGGATGCCTCAGCCAATGTTGAGATCAAGCGCTGGGGAGAATTACAGCCTAAGGATTTTAAAGCGAAGCCGCACTGGGATATTGGCGAGCGATTTGACATCCTCGATTTTTCAGGAGGCTCTCGCGTGGCAGGATCATCCTTCATCAATTACAAAGGGCTGGGCGCTCGATTGCAGCGGGCATTGATATATTTTATGCTCGATCTCCACATTAAAAAACATGGCTACACCGAAGTCTATCCCCCGTTCATCGTCAATCGGGAGAGCATGTTCGGCACGGGACAGCTTCCAAAATTAGAGGAAGACATGTATCTCGCCGCAGTCGATGATCTATTTTTGATCCCCACCGCGGAAGTGCCGGTCACCAACTTAATGCGGGATCAGATTATCAGGAGTGAGGATCTGCCGATTTATTTCACAGCTTACACCCCCTGTTTTCGTCGCGAAGCTGGAACGTATGGCAAAGATACCCGGGGACTCATTCGCGTCCATCAATTTGATAAAGTTGAAATGGTCAAATTTGTCAAGCCAGAAACGTCTTATGATGAATTGGAAACGCTGCTTCAAAATGCGGAAGAGGTGCTGCAATTATTGGAATTGCCATACCGGGTTATCGCGCTCTCGACCGGAGACTTGAGCTTTGCCGCAGCTAAATGTTATGACATCGAGGTCTGGGCAGATGGTATTGGCAAATGGCTGGAAGTTTCGTCATGCAGCAATTTCGAAGATTTTCAGGCGCGGCGGGCAAATATTCGGTTTAAGCGGGATGCTTCGGCAAAACCGGAATATGTCCATACGCTAAACGGATCAGGACTGGCGCTTCCGAGAACGGTGATCGCAATATTGGAAAATTATCAAACGGACGAAGGCACTGTCATCGTTCCCAAAGTGCTGCGGGATTTTATGGGGACAGAGATAATTAAGTAATCGTCATTGAAAATGATCAATAAGAATCTTATCATCGATATAGAAAATCTGTCGCTATCTATTGCCAATAAGACGATCCTGAATTCGATTTCATTTCAAATTTATGATGGCGATTACCT
>JALOPY010000441.1 GCA_025453735.1 bacterium
ACGGATCAAATTTGAAGCTTTCGCCCCAGTCCTGTATCACGATGGCAAATTTTTCCTGGTCATAGCCAACCCAAACCTGAATCCAATGATCCGGATTAGAAAAGTATGCATGTTCAACCACGTTCAAACATGCTTCATATACAGTCACTTTAATTTTTCCACGCTCTCGAATATCGAACCCAGCTTTCTCGGCGTTTTCCAGCACAAAATCACAAATCTGGTAGAGGTTTTCCACTTTGCTTTTGACCCTGATGTGATCTTGAGCCAATGCAAGAGCTTGTGAACAATTTTCCTCTTCCCGATCTTTCAACTCGCGCTCAATTCTTTCGGGAGCTTGCTCACTCTCATGAGAATTTGCAGTTGTTAGACTGGCGTTTTCGCTAATATCAAACTCATTTTGAGGAATAAAAGTTTCGCCGAAATCAGCAAAAGCATATTGCTCTGAAGTTTCAATTGCAAGATAAGTTCGAGGCGAAAATGTAACAAGGTTGCTGCGAAATGAAGGTTGTAGATTTAGTAATTTAATATCGCCTCCCATTCTTCTTGCCTGACAGGTCGCTTTTATGAGGACAGCGATAAAGCGTGATGGAGGAAGTTTTATCTTTTCTAAATTAATAGTAATATAAAATTGGTTGTCATGAAAATATTCTGTGATTTTTCTATCTAATTCAGAGGCACCTTCAGGCAGGCAAACGCTCTCATCCAGGTCAAGATAAACTGGATTAGCATCCAGTATTTTCTGCTCTGTTACAGGATTTGAGGAATCCGGCTTGTTCAAGTTCAAAACCCTCTTTTTAATTTATGTTAGAATGATGCGCTTTCATCCCAGCGTTGTTCCAATGCGTTGGTTAAAAATATACCGCCCGGTCCCTCAACCGGGCACCTGGTAACACAAATACCGCAGCCGATGCAAAGGGTCTCATCGACATAAGGAAATTTAACGATTTTCGTCGAGCCATCCGGTCTCCTGGCTTCGCGAATATCGAATTTAATAGCCTTGTCCGGAAGCGGGCAATGCTCTTCGCAGACCAGGCAATCCTCTGCGCGATACCAGGGAATGCAACGGCTTTTATCGAAATAAGCCGTACCCATCCGCAACTGTTTTTTTGCTTCCAGATCGAGCGGATGAATGGCGCCAGTCGGACAGACCTTGCCGCAGAGATTGCATTCATATTCACAATAACCATGTCGGGCATTGACGATCGGCGACCAGATTCCCTCCCATCCAGTTTCGAGCAACGCCGGCTGCAAGCATCCGCCAGTTGAGGAACAGATTTTTGCACATTCCTGGCAGCGAACGCATCGATCAAGGAATTGAGATTCTGGTAATGCTCCTGGCGGGCGAACAGCCTGTCCTGCTGTTACGATACTATGAAAACCAGTCTTTATCAGGCTTAGTGTCAAAATGCCGCCTGTGGCAGAATACACAAATCTTCTGCGTGATACATTAAAGCGTTCCGGGACAAATCTTAATTTAAGCTTATAACTGATTGCATCGGTCGGGCAGACCGCAATACAGCTCATGCACTCGATACACTCGATCCGGGAGTGAGAACGAAAATCATCGTTGATCGCGTCCATTTTGCATTCACGCTGGCATTTGCCGCAATCGATGCATTTGTCACTTGCAACGACTATTCCTCTGGTTAGCCGGAACGATGAAAAAAATGCGAACAATGCACCCAGGGGACAACAATACCGACACCAGAACCTTCGGGCGATCAAGCTCAACAGCATAATTCCTATTAAAATAACAGCAAATAAAATCCCTTGCTGAAAAAAGAGCGACTCGATCGGCAAAACAGTCTCACGAAGAAAATCATAAACTGAAAACAGCGTATCCTGAAAGATTCCGATACTCAATAGCATATTCAAAACTGATTCGGTGAAGAATGTGAATAAAGGATAAAGCGCAGTTGTCATCGTTCGGGTCATGATAACGATTGGATCAAAGAACCAGACCAGTTGCACTGAAAAGAGCGCTGCCACAAGAATAGCAATCAATATTGAAAATTTCCAGGTTCGCAGCTTGCGCTTCGGATTCGGTTTCTTGCTTCGATATTTTCGACTGAGCCAATCACCGAAATCTATCGTCGTTCCAAGTGGACAAATCCAGCCGCAAAAATATCTTCCCAGGGCAATTGAAAGGATGAGAATTATAAATGCAATGACCAGCGTTCCGATAAACTTTTTAGTTGCTAACAACGTTGCCAGAGCAACCAGCGGACTCGATCTTAAAAATAAATCAGAAGGAATAAAATTTTTGTAAGGAAATGCAGCTTGAAAAAAGAGAAATAAGAAGAAAAGAATAAAAATGACCTGAGAGATTCTTCTTGCAGTTTGCATTTCGACCTTTGATTTTTTTAATTCGAGTTACACCCATTCAAAGGTGCAATCGCCTTGAATGGGCGAAGTTCTATGCTTTTAAGTTAACCTTTTCTATTTTGAGTTTTTCCAGATCCATCACGCCCAGCCCTCGGCTTTGCGCTTCTTTAAGAAATGGCAGATCGCCAGGTTTCAAATCAAACAATGTGGCGCCATAAGCATCAACGGCAACCGGATCAATGCCGGCAATGATCGTGTTCATCTCCTTAACATCATTCAAATTTCCGCCCTGAGGCCCATTGTCCATCAACACTCTGACCGCGTCGATTATTGTGAGCTGAGGCTTAATGACAGTATTGAGATCGACAATTTTTACATCAAAACGATTATGAATTTTGCCGCGATTGTCCCCGATGATTCCCATCATATTTTTAAGACCCAGCGTTACTCGTGAGAGTGAATGATGTTTGGCAATGGGGACGTTAATGAAGACATCAGCTTTTAGCGCATCCTGGTAAAATTCCCAGGACTGCAGCTCTTTTCCCTGGGGAATTGTGACGTTCTGGAATTTTTGTTCATAGATATGACTGACGTCTGCCCCAGCGTCTTTCGCTGCTTTTTCAATTTCGCTGCGCAAGTAGCATCTTTTTGCTTGATTGCAGGTCCGATCGAAAACCTGGACTTTCGCAGCGCCAGCCTTCAGGCAAAGCCGTACGATTTCTGCGACGACCTCAGGATTCGTTGTTGCAGCTTGCTCCGGCACACGATCCCAACCGATATTGGGCTTTACCACAACAATATTCCCTTTTTTGACAAATTTAGAAATACCTCCCAACATGTCTACTGCTTTTCGAACCATCGCTGCAGGATCGGCATTGGTAATGACAGCCAGGTCCAGCGCTGATTTTGTCTGCTGTTCTGCCGCTTTTAATATCGGGAATGGAATCATGCTGCTTGAAGCGATCCCCGCAATACCGGCGATTTTTAAGAATTTTCTTCTATTCATTGAATTCATTTTTTTCATGCCTCCAGATCAAATTGATTTTGCTATTATATACAAAAAAATTTTACAAGAATCAAGTTAAAATTTCCCTGGAATCAATTCATATCAAAGATTTAATTTTTATCATAATTCAAGAAAAATATTGACTTTTAAAATGAATAGCCGTATATTTGCTGCCTTTAATTTTGGAAGGCAGAGCCTCAGGAATCAAAGAAAAATCCGGCATTATCAAAATCTTGCAAAACAACTGAATCCTTTTGCAGAATATCGAATCAAAAATGTCGTTTTATATTTAGATTAAGAACATGGCTTCGCAAGTCGAAGATGCGCTCTTTTTTTGGCGCATTGATTAATGAAGTAATTC
>JALOPY010000442.1 GCA_025453735.1 bacterium
TCATATTCATGATAATAATTGTGCGGCTCAGCTTCACCGGTGTCATCGAGCTTTTTTGCAGATTCGATAGTTGAATCCTGCTCGATAATAATTTTCCAGAGCGAAGGGTGATCGTCTGGCGTGATGAATCCATCACGATTGGTATCGCGATTGTAGCGATTGAACACGATTTCGTTTTTCAACGGATTCCACGAAGGGAAGGCATCTTTCGATTGAGATTGGGTTAATTGAACGATTCTGCTGACCTGCGGCATTTTCGATTTGAACGACAGGCTTGCATAGAAAATTTGACCAAAATGCGACTGATTTTCGCCGGTCGCCACAAACGCGATCCGCTTGCCGTCGGGAGACCAGGTTGGCGATACCGCGCCGGTTGTTGTGATTTGAAAAATTTTATTATTGCTTGATTGCAAAACATAGACATTCTGCCTCCCATCACGATTCGAGGCAAACGCGATAAATTTACCGTCCGGCGAAAACGCGGGGGAAATATCCGGTCCCAAATAATCAGTCAGTTTTGTCGGATGCCCTTTGACCGCGAATTCATCGCCTCGCTTACGCAGCGAGAGGGTCCAGATGTCGCCGGCAGCATCATCCTGGTACGACACATACGCCAATTGCTCTCCATCGGGCGACCAGGCTGGCATAACATCATCGGTGCGGTGCGACGTCACCTGGATCGCTGAGCCCCCCTGGATCGGCTTGATCCAGATGTCCATATTGCCGCTGCGCTTCGATGCAAAAGCCAGCCATCGTCCATCCGGAGAAATTGCGGGATAGGAATCGATGTCGGGGTGCGTTGTGATTTGGCGATACACCCGGCTGGCGTCGTAAGCTTCCTGTGGAGCCGAGCGAGCAGCAACGTCAGCGGCAGCTTCGTGTGTTAAGCCTGGAGTTTGATAACTGAGCAGTACAATGAAAAATAGATTGAAAATAGTTCGATAGCGCATGGTCAAACTGAATTCCTGATGTAATTTAGTGAACAATTTTTCCGGAGATTTTGAAAGTTTGATCCTAACAAAAAAATGAGATTTCCCATGGGCATTTCATAAAACAATAAAGATCATATATGAGTTCCATACATGATCTTTATTTGAATTCGTGCTATAAAACCTCAGTCTCGTGTGTATAAACCTGGTTTCTGGCAGAGACCAGGTTTATTTTTCACCTGTAAGTGAGCTTTTACTTCGTGCTGATTTTTTATTTAAAGGCAGCTTATTTTGCGATGGATTTTTTCTGCCATGTGCCATCGTCGCTTTGAATCCAGACACCGGCTTCGGAGCTATCCTGATTCATTTTGGCAAAGATTTTCCCGACATTTTCCGTGCCTGCTTCGGCTGCCTGTTCATTTAACAGGACAATTCGTTCCATGATAATCTTGCGGTATCGGTTTTCATTATCAACAATGGTTGTAACCCGAGTATTCAACTCAGGGTCAGCGTCCAGTTTTTTCATGTCCCGAATTTCCAGCAAACCCTGGTTGTTTTCGCCGACGATCTCGGCTTTCTTGAATTCATCAATATCGTCCTTATTGAACTTCCTTCCCTGGACCGCTTCAAAAACCAGCTTCTTTTCCTGGGACATGGTCGGCTGCTGTCCGGGCGTGGTAGAACGGACCGATGCGAGCGTCCACGCATCCTGCTCAATTTCCCGATACGTTCCAATAACCTGGTTTTCTAACGCGGTTTTTTCACCCGTGATATTGACCTCCGGCGCTTTCACGCTGCAGCCTGCAAGTATAATAATGACCAGAAGTCCTGCCATGATGATTTTGCTTGTCATATTTTTTCTCCATTGTTTCGTTTGATTTCTTTTGTCTTGACGACGTTAATCTAACTATTTTTCTTGAAAAATGCAACATGAAAAATAGATCGGTTTGATTATAATTTTGCAATGATTAAAACTTAAGACCTCAGAGGTTTTAAAAACCTCTGAGGTCTCTGTCGTAGAGATATCTGCCGTAGCCAAAAAAGTTTTCCTGTCCCGGAAATCGTGTCATGCTGGTGCAGAAGCTGATTGCCGGGGCTGGAACCGGGTTTTGCTGCAGTAAGAGCCGGTTCGGGACGACCGGAACGGGCTTCTACTGCAGCAAAAGCCCATTCCAGAGACAGGAATGCGCTCCTGCTGCAGCAGGAACCGTTTTAGGAGTTCCGGAAAGCGCGCCTGCTATAGCAGAAGCCAATTTGCCAGGACAGAAATGGACTCCTGCCGCAGCAGAAGTCAATTTAGGCACACCAAAATGAGGCTTTGCTATAGCAAAAGGGGATAGATAGATAGCATAACACTGAATCTACAAAAATTAAAAATGAGGTTGTGCTTTAAGGGAGTATAATAGATGAATTGAAAAATATATTTTTTATAACTTCCTCGAAATATCTGGTGCATCAATTTGCAAGCCTAAAAGAAATTGTATGGTGTCTTTTATTGAATGAAAGGAATAGGTAAAGTATTCGTTCATGTCGGTCTTTAATAATAATTCTATTTCATTGAGTCTTTTCGCCCAATCTTCACTACTCTCTAGTGTCATTTTTATGCTATCAATCAAAGATTTACGGATTGGACTTAATAAGCGTTCTCTGATTTCAACTCTATTTTCGTTGCTTAACGTTAAAAATTTTTTCCAGGACGTATCTGAAATTATTCTATCTTTTTCAGGCCAATTAAATTCAACACCATAATCAGCAAGCGTT
Organism: bacterium; assembly: GCA_025453735.1. Taxonomy (GTDB): domain Bacteria; phylum Zhuqueibacterota; class Zhuqueibacteria; order Thermofontimicrobiales; family Thermofontimicrobiaceae; genus JALOPY01. The sequence goes on from JALOPY010000442.1 coordinate 2,691, forward strand.
TCACCCATATATTTAAAAGGAATCTCGTACAGTTCAATTCCAAAACTTTCCATAAATTTTTTTGATGGCAAAGACCAATTACCAGAAATGACTGCAATACTTTTTCGTATTGTCGGATAACTTTTTCTTAAGCTGTAATGCGCCGAGCAGGTCCAACTCGCTTTATCCCTATTGTGCTTTTTATAACGTAAATATTTGGATTCCAGAATCACGATTGGACTGCCATCGGAATTTTCGATTACAGCATCCAGTTGGTATGCATTGCCGGATTTATTCAACATCGAGAGCTTCAAGCCCGATCTTTTTTCTGGTCGCGCCCCACCTCTATCAAATACATAACCGTCTTTTTCACATACAGGTTTTAGAGTTTTCTCAATTTCGTCTTCGATTAATTTTCCGATTGCCTCTCCTAATGCGCTCGCCGAATTAACAACAGCCATACGATTTCCTCATTTTGTCAGGGTGAGAATGACTTCTTTTAATTTTACATTATGACGTTGCGGATTATTTTTCCACTTATCCCCTCTCGTTCTCAGCTCTTCCACTTTCATATTCGAAAATCCAACTGCCAATCCAAGCTTACCCAAAATCTCGTCAGTAGGAATGTAAACTCCGTAAGGAGCAGAATCACCTAAGACCAGAACAAAATCTGAACCTTTGTTTAAATAGGCAAATATTTGTTTAATAACTCTGAGCATATCGCTAAAATAGCCAGCGACCATAATATCATAACTCTTTTTTCCACCCTTGGTCAACCGATATCGAGATAATAGCTTTACTTTTTCTAATAAAGTGGCATATAAAAATGGATCTGCCTCTTTTATAGCATCATCTAATCCATAATTGCTATTGAATTCTGAGCGGCGGATTTGAGTGGTTGCGCTCATAATCAATTTTTCCCTGACTTGGCGCGTAATTTCTCCCCAGGTTTTATACCACTCTAAGAAATAGGTCTCCAATCGGGTTCTATCGGCATAGTCGTAATTGTTTAAATATGGAGGA
>JALOPY010000443.1 GCA_025453735.1 bacterium
CAATGTTCTGCCCAACCCATGGATTGGCAGACCGCTATGGTTATGCCTGTCCGGGTTGGGCTTTTTTTTTACAATTTCATTTAGAGGCGAACGTATGACGAGTTTTGAAGAGATGGGTATCAGGCCTGAATTGCTAAGAGGGATTCGCGAACTGGGATTTGAAAATCCCATGCCCATTCAAAAAAAAGTAATTCCAGTGTTACTCAATGATAAGAAAGATATTATCGGATTTGCCCAGACTGGCACCGGCAAAACTGCTGCATTTGGCTTGCCCTTGATTCAGTTGACCAATCTGAAAAATAATAAAACTCAAGTGTTGATTCTCTCTCCGACACGAGAGCTGTGTTTGCAAATCGCCAATGACTTGAAAAATTATGCCAGGTACGTCGATGACCTGAATATCGTGACTGTTTATGGCGGAGCTGATGTGGCTCGGCAACTTAAAGCGCTGAAAAAGGGAGCTCACATTATTGTTGCCACGCCAGGCAGAATGCACGATCTGCTCAACCGACGGAAAAAGATCGATATTTCCGAGATTCAAACTGTGGTGCTCGACGAAGCGGATGAGATGCTATCCATGGGTTTTAAAGAAGAATTGGATGCGATTCTGGAGCAAACCCCGGCATCGAAAACAACGCTATTGTTTTCAGCGACCATGCCGAGAGAAATTCAGGAGCTTTCCAAAAATTACCAGGATGATCCGCTGGAAATTTCAGTGGGACAGCGCAATGCCGGAGCGGATCTTGTTGACCATTTCTGCTATTCAGTGCATGAAAAAAATCGTTATCTCGCATTGAAACGAATTGTGGATTTTAATCCCAATATCTATGGGATCATTTTCTGCCGGACGCGGGAAGAGACCAAAGATGTTGCCGAGCAGCTTATCCAGGATGGGTACAACGCCGATGCCCTGCATGGCGATCTCTCCCAGGCGCAACGGGAATCGGGGATGCATAAATTTCGCACCAGGAATCTTCGGCTCCTCACGGCAACGGATGTGGCGGCTCGCGGTCTCGATGTCAAAGATATTACCCATATCATTAACTACAATCTGCCAGATGAATCGATCTCGTACATTCATCGCAGCGGCAGAACCGGACGCGCGGGACAGAAAGGCATTTCAATCGCCATCACAAATTTAAAAGAGCATCACAAAATCGCGCAAATCGAAAAATTATTGAAAAAGAAATTTGAGCTGCAGCCAGTGCCCAGTGGAAAAATGATTTGTGAAAAACGGCTGTTGAGCATTGTCGAAAAACTGGAAAAAACAGAAGTTGATGATAAAGAAATCGATCCATTTTTGCCAGCAGTTTATGAGAAGCTGGCCGGGCTGGATCGAGAAGATCTAATCAAGCATTTTATCGCCCTGGAGTTTAACCAATTTTTAGACTATTATAAAGCTGCGGATGAATTGAGCGTTCCTGTTGAAAAGGAAAACGTCCGGACAAAAAAATCAAGCAAGCGAGACAAAACAAGCAAACGTCGCTTTCAGCCCATCGCGGAACAGGGTTTTACCCGATTCTATATCAATCTCGGACGAAGTGATCAGCTTACGCCGCCGGTTTTATTGGGGCTGGTCAACAAAAGTACCCGCCAGAGAAATATCGATGTCGGAAAAATTAATATTCAGAATAAGTTTTCTTTTTTTGAAGTCGATGAATATTACTCCCATTCCGTATTGAGTGGTTTTTTAAATCTTCATTTTAATAAGAAAAAGGTGGTCGTCGAACTCGCGAATGACGATAATTTCAAGCGAACTCCGTCGAATGGCAGGAAGAAAAATTCAAAAAAGAGATTCGCTTATTCAGTTTAAATTAATATTGGAATAGAAGTCGATGCGAAAAAATGAATTTCGAAATATAGCAATTATCGCCCATGTGGATCATGGTAAGACGACATTGGTGGATGGCATGTTGAAGCAGAGTGGAATTTTCCGCGAAAACCAGCAGGTCGAAGAGCGCATTATGGACTCGATGGACCTGGAGCGGGAACGAGGCATTACCATCATGGCAAAAAACACCGCAATCTGGTATCGCGATATAAAAATAAATATCATCGATACGCCGGGGCATGCGGATTTCGGCGGAGAGGTCGAGCGCAGCCTGAATCTGGTCGATGGCGCACTGCTGCTGGTCGATGCCAGCGAAGGTCCTCTGCCTCAAACCCGATTCGTCCTTAAAAAAGCACTTGCCAAACGATTGCCGATTATTCTGGTTATCAATAAAATCGACCGGACTGATTCGCGCATCAATGAAGTCATTAATGAGGTTTATGATTTATTCATCGATCTCGACGCCAGTGAAGATCAAATCGAATTTCCCATTCTGTACACAAATGCGAAATTGGGAGTTGCGCATTATGAATTAAACGATAGCTCGATAAATCTGCAACCGTTATTCGAAACCATCATCAAGCGAATTCCTGGACCGGATGCCAATGATAATTCAGTCCCGCAATTCCTGATTACCAATCTTGACTACGACATGTACGTGGGGCAAATTGCCATTGGCCGCCTTGCCAATGGCACGCTGGAAATGAACAAAGAATATTCGCTGTGCGGGGAGCATAAAATCATCTCCGGGGTAAAATTTTCCGCGCTATACACATTCCAGGGATTGCGCAAAAAGCCGATCGATACTGCTTCTTCTGGAGATATTATCGCGGTTGCTGGGGTGGAAAATATCCAGATCGGCGATACCATTTCCTCGCTGGAATACCCGGAGCCATTGACCCGATTTCATGTCGATGAGCCTACGGTTTCGATGATTTTTTATGTGAATAACAGTCCCTTTGCCGGCACTGAGGGCAAGTTTTTAACATCCCGCCATTTGCTGGAGCGCCTCGAAAGAGAAACCAAGGGGAATGTCGCCATCCGAATCGAAACGATGGAACGCGCTGATGCCTTCAAAGTCTGCGGACGCGGGGAGCTGCAAATGGCGATCTTGATTGAAACCATGCGCCGGGAAGGCTATGAATTTATGGTTTCAAAACCGAATGTGATCACAAAGGAAGTTGATGGAAGGCTATATGAACCGGTCGAGCGGATTTTCATCAACGTGCCCAAAGAATTTGTGGGTATTGTGACGCAAAAATTATCAGAGCGCAAGGGGCGAATGAGCAACTTACATCAAAACGGCAATGAGTTGGTTAATTTAGAGTTTGTCGTTCCATCGCGCGGGCTCATCGGTTTTCGCAGCCATTTTCTAACGGACACCCGGGGAACCGGCGTGATGAATTCGTTATTCGAAGGCTATGAGACATGGTTCGGTTCGATTCCGCAACGAGCAACGGGGTCATTAATTGCGGATCGGGCTGGCAGGGCAACGCCCTATGCCAGCCAGGCAATGGTCGATCGTGGGGAGCTATTCATCGAAGTGAATACCCAGGTGTACGGCGGCATGATTGTCGGTGAACGAAACCGCAATGGTGATCTGGAAGTGAATATCACCAGGGAGAAAAAGCTGACCAATATGCGAAGCTCTACGAGCGATACCACGGTTACGCTGAGACCGTCACGCCCGTTGTCGCTGGATCAATCGATCGTATTTATTGCCGAAGACGAGCTCGTCGAAGTGACGCCCAAAAACATTCGGCTCCGCAAAATGGAGCTCAATAATCAAAAACGATCAGCTTCAGTGAAGCGGGAAAAATTCGCCAACGAAGAACAGCCAAAACAAAAGCATTTGTCTGCTGAAATAGATTTTAAACCTTTGGAAGGCTATGTTAAAATGACCTTACGCCTGGATACGCACTCTTTAATTTTCCTTACCAGCTTTTATCTTTTTTCTCCTTTGCTGTTGTCTTCCTGCTCTCATTCTTGATAGGTGCCTTTTTTACTGTCTCTGGCTTAGCGATTTTTTTGGCTTCATTCCGGATAGTTGACCGGACTTCCGGTTTTGGCTTGGCAATTTTTTGTGCGTCACTTTTAACAGTTGATCTGACTTGCGGTTTTGGTTTGGCGATTTTCTGCGCGTCATTATTAACAGTGGACCTTACGTTCGCCTTTGGCTTGGTAATTTTCTGCGCATCATCATTGATAGT
>JALOPY010000018.1 GCA_025453735.1 bacterium
GCTTTTTCGGCAATGATGTCGATCTCGCCGTGGCCGAAACGATAATTCCGTTCGATAATATTGAAGCCCTTTTCTTCGAGAAAGTTTGCTGCCAGGTCTTCGCCCAGCTTGCCAACGGATGGCTGTTTGTCTTTTGAATTTTGATTATCCATGCGATTTCTTTCAAAAACCAGGTTAAAAACCAGGTTTCTTTAAGAAACCTGGTTTTTCTTTACTCCATCTTTTTAATTTTAAATGTCGTGCGGTGAATGGCGCAGAAGCCATGTTCAATAATTGCTTTGATATGTTTTCTAGTTGGGTACCCTTTGTGCTGCCCAAATCCATATTGCGGGAATTGGCGATCATATTCAAGCATCATGCGATCCCGGGTCACTTTTGCAATGATCGAGGCGGCAGCTATCGAAAAACATTTGGCATCGCCCCTGATAATGGCAGTCTGGGGCAGATTTAAATCGGGAATCAATCTTCCATCAACCAGAACATGCTCCGGCTGAATCGCAAGGTTAGCGATCGCTTGCTTCATCGCACGATAAGTTGCCTGAAGGATATTGATTTCATCGATCACCAGTTCGTCGCAAGCTCCCACTCCAATTGCCACGGCTTGCTCGTGAATTGACTCAAAGAGCATTGCTCGTTTGGATGGCGATAATTTTTTGGAATCATTAATCCCCGGGATGAAGATATTTTCAGGGAACACAACTGCCGCTGCAATCACCGGACCTGCCAATGGGCCGCGTCCCGCTTCGTCGATCCCAGCGACAATTTTTTTCCCGGCATTCCAGAGTTTCTGTTCAAAGCTCAACAGCTTCAAAATCCGTTGCTGCTCTACCCGATCGATTGTTAGTTTTTGAGTATGATTCATGTAAAATTAAATTTAAGATATTTTTTAATAAATGCAAGAAATTTTTAGTATTTGAAAGATTATGTTGAGTGAGTTATGTGGTTGAGCAAGTCAAGTGGGTATTCGCTGATCACCTGATTGCCTGGTTATCCAGTTACCCAATAATCCAATTCCCCACCAACCTAGAAGCTAATATAATTTCATCAATTTTCAAATTAGAAGAATTATTTTACAGATATTTTGAATTCTGTGAATTAATGCTTGACATTTTTCTGGTTTTTTATTACATTCTTATCACAAAAAACGAGGCGGTTGGTGAATGAATAAATTCGATGAGATCGATAAAAAAATATTGAACATCCTCCAGGAACGAGGCAGAATCACCAATGCGAATCTCGCCGCTGAAGTGGGTCTTTCTCCGCCGCCAATGCTGGAGCGAGTCAAAAAATTAGAAAAAAATGGCGTGATCACCAGCTACGTCGCACAGGTCGATCCGAAAAAAGTCGAAAAGGCGACCATTGTATATGTCTCACTTACGATTGCCCGTCATCGCATCAAATCATTTGATCAAGTTAATCAAGAGCTTAATAATTTTTGGGAAGTATTAGAAATTTACCATATCTCAGGTGAAGAAGATTATCTCATCAAAGTGGTTGTCAAAGATATCCAGGAGTACGAACAATTTCTGCTGAAAAAGCTTGCCACCATTCCGGCGATCAGCAGAATCAAAAGCAATGTCGTGCTATCCACGATCAAGCATAGCACAAAAATTTTTGTTGAGTAAATAATCAAAAACAGTTTTTGACTTTTTTATATTCGCAACTATGATCGTAAGAATTAAATTCACCTTTCTCTTATCCATTCTACAAAACATAGCTCCATGTTTCAAATTTTACTTTTTTCATGAGGACACATTTTATAATTCACAATAGTATGTGTTTTTATCGTGTATGTTTTTTGTAAAATCAAAAACCATGAGGAGGCACTATGGCAAAATTAAAAGAGAAGCTAAAAGAGAAGATTGAGGCGTGGCGTCCCAGGACCACCCGATTGTTGAAAGAGTTCGGCAATGTTAAAATTGACGAAGTAACCATCGAACAATGTATTGGAGGGATGCGAGATATCAAATGTTTGGTGACAGACATTTCTTATTTAGACCCTCATGAAGGAATTCGGTTTCGGAATTTTACCATTCCGGAGTTGTTGGAAAAGCTGCCCAAAGCTCCTGGCGGCGAAATGCCCTACGTGGAAGGTCTGTTCTATTTGTTGTTGACTGGCGATATTCCAACGAAGGAAGAAGTCAAAGAAGTGGCTGATGAATTCAAGAGTCGCCAAAAGGTGCCACAATATATTCTCGATATGCTGGGCAAATTGCCGAAAGATTCCCATCCCATGGCGATGTTCTCTGCAGCCATCGTGGCGATGCAGCGAGAATCGGTGTATGCGCAGAAATATCGAGCCGGCGGTTTGAAAAAGCTGGATTATTGGGATTCGACTTATGAAGATGCGCTGAATTTATTAGCCAAGCTACCCCAACTCGGCGCCTTCATCTATCGCTGGAAGTACAAAAATGCTGACATTATTGATCCGGATCCCAAGCTGGACATGGGCGGCAATTTTGCCCACATGATGGGAATTAAAAAACCGTACGATGATGTGGCTCGACTCTATTTCATCCTGCACAGCGATCATGAAAGCGGCAACGTCAGTGCGCACACTGGTCACCTCATCGCCAGTGCGCTGTCCGATATGTACTATTCCATTTCAGGCATGATCGATGGATTAGCCGGACCATTGCATGGCTTAGCCAATGAAGAAGTGCTCCGCTGGATTCAGGGCGTGATGGACAAGATGGGCGGAAAAGTTCCGACCGAAGCAGAGATGAAGCAATTTGTGTGGGATACGCTGAAAGGCGGACAGGTCGTTCCCGGATTTGGACATGCGGTGCTGCGCAAGACCGATCCTCGCTATGCGGCGCAACGGGAGTTCTGTCTCAAGCATCTGCCGAATGATCCGCTGTTCAAATACGTTGACCTGTTGTACAAAGTTGTTCCGCCAATCCTGTTGGAACAGGGCAAAGCGAAAAATCCGTGGCCCAATGTGGATGCGCAATCCGGGGTTATTCAGTGGTATTACGGCTTGAAAGAATATGATTTCTACACCGTGCTATTTGGCATCGGTCGCGCGCTCGGTGTGACTGCTAATATCATCTGGGATCGCGCATTAGGCTATCCGCTCGAACGACCAAAATCAGTGACAACTGCCATGCTCGAAGCCGATGCTGGAATTGCGAGCTAATTAAATTTAAATCTAACTGAAAATGTGAAAAGGGATACTATTAAAGTATCCCTTTTTTTATAGGATCAAGATTTTGTCAATGAGCCCAATCTAAAAAGGTCGAAAATGATAAAATTTCTTGTGCAGCAGTCATTGCGAGGCGTTTTGTGCCGAAGCAATCTTGACTGGCTCAATGGATTGCATCGCTCCGTTTCACTCCGCTCGCAATGACATCACTTCAAAATTGGTTTTTAGAGTGGACTCATTAATGAAAGATTTCAAAAAAAATTCTCAAAAAATCTATTGAAATTAAAAAGCAATTTAGTTATATTCCGACTTTAAATTTTAAAATGTTTATGAGACCCCACGATATTCGAGGACCGAGATTATGGATTTAATGAGTTATTTCAAAACGAAAGCCGCGGAACAGCCGAAACGAATTGTGTTCCCGGAAGCCACTGACGAGCGAATTCTGAAAGCCGTCGATCAAATTGCTAAACAAAATATCGCTAAGCCGATACTTATTGGCGAACCGGAAGCGACTCTGGATCTGGCAAAAAACCTGGGAATCGATATTACTCAGATTCCAATTATCTCACCAACTCAATCTCCGAAATTCAGTCAGTACATTGCTGCATATTGTGCCAATCGGGATAATATCACCGATAAAATTGCCGAAAAATTATTGAAGAAACCATTGCTGTTCGGCGCGATGATGGTCGCCCAGGGCGATGCAGACGGAATTGTCTGCGGCGTGGCTCATGCGACCAGCTCGGTCATCCAAGCCGCAAGCCTCACCATTGGATTTGCTCCTGGCGTGACTAATCCCTCATCACTGTTCATCATGGTCATTCCGGAATTTCGGGGCGAGAAGGATAAAATTATCATTTTTGCCGATTGCGCCGTTGCCATCAAACCGACCACTGAACAACTGGCGGAAATCGCTGTTGTCACGGGAAGGAATGCGAAGCGATTGTTAAATATCGAACCCAAAATTGGCATGCTATCATTTTCAACCAAAGGCAGCGCCAGTCACGACGATACGGACAAGGTCATTCGAGCGGCAGAATTGGCGCGGAACATGGCGCCGGAGTTGAGCATCGATGGGGAGCTTCAAGCTGACGCCGCTCTGGTTCCGGAAGTCGCTAAAAAGAAGGTCAAAGAAAGCACGGTTGCGGGGCAAAGCAATGTGCTGATCTTCCCGGATCTGAATTCCGGGAATATTGCCTATAAATTGGTGCAATACCTGGGACGAGCTAAAGCATTCGGTCCATTTTTGCAGGGATTTGCCAAGCCCGTGAGCGATCTGTCACGAGGCGCCAGTGTCGAAGATATTGTTGGAGTGGCTGCTGTTACAGTCGTTCAGGCAAAATAATTAAAGGATGCTTAATTTTTATTATAGATCATAGCGCAGCGAAGCTGCAAAAAGATTTTTTTGAACAAAACAAAGATTTAACCTATAATATTATAGCTACGCAAATAGAAGATGAGCTATTTTGGGTGGCATATTGATTGATGAAGAATTTCTCTTACAATGAGAATCGGAGTCAGCGGAATTCTAATGGATTTTTATAAGAGCAAAATAATCCTTTCGCAAAAACTCCGTGAGTCTCTGTTTGCTCCGTTGCTCCTTGTAGATTTTTTTTAAAAGTATTATTGAGACCAACTTGGAAAATCAGATACAATAAAGTACGATGCAATACATAACTGGAGGACTTAGCTATGTTAGTGATTATCAAAAAAAATTATGATGAGATGAGCGTCGAAGGCGCGAAAATGGTTGCTGATTTGATTCGTCGTAAACCAAATTGTGTTATTGGATTTGCCACCGGTGGCACGCCGCTGGGACTCTATAAAGAATTAATTCGAATGCATAAAGAGGAGGGTCTTGATTTCTCCAAAATTACTACGTTCAACCTGGATGAATATGTTGGATTGCCACCGGAACATTCACAGAGCTATCACTTTTTCATGTGGGAAAATTTATTCAAGCACATCAACGTCGATCCTCGCTATGTGCATATTCCTCAGGGAATGGCGGTTGATATCGATGAATTTTGTGACTGGTATGAAGAGCGAATAAAATATTATGGCGGAATTGATCTCCAGATACTTGGTATCGGAGCAAATGGTCACATTGCTTTTAATGAGCCAGGATCATCGCTCGGTTCCCGGACGCGAATTAAAACGTTGAAGCAAGAGACACGATGGGATAATAAACGATTTTTTGAAAGCGATGATGATGTGCCCCAATATGCGATCACCATGGGCGTTGGAACGATTATGGATTCCAAGGCGCTGCTGTTATTAGCAAGCGGCAAAGGTAAAGCCACGGCAATTAAAGCCACCGTCGAAGGTCCGATCACCGCGCTGCACCCGGCGACCATTGTTCAAATGCATCGCAAGGCGTTCATTATTTGTGATGAAGGAGCAGCTTCGACGCTTTCCACAGAGTATTCAGGCTATCTGTCTTAAACTAGAAAATTATGTTTGATTTGAAAAATGGAGATGCTCATGAAAGTAATTATTTTTGAAGACCAGAAATATGATAATTTATATCCCCTGACGTATTTGCGGCCGGTATTCGAGTTGAAATGTGGTCACACAAATTTGAGGATGAAAATCCAGCGGCTGCTTGGGAATGCGTCGTATTATTTTTTCATGCGAGAATATTTAGCTCCGGTATTTGGCAAAATTCTGGGCAGCGACAAAGTGAACCAGCTTGCTGCACTAAAAAACGATGATCTGCTTTTGATTAACGGCAGACTTTTGGCAATCGATTTTAAAATTACGACTGACGGACCAGAAGAAGCTGCTTTTTGTGATGATCAGCTTGTTTATGCCCGACTAAAAAAGAGCTCGATAGCAAAGATGAATTTCACAAATCTGGATGAGTTCCTCGACGGGATTCAATCACTGTTACCTCGAAAAAATATCAACGCAACGCTGATCGATTATCCCTGGAACCTCATCCAGAATAATGGCAAGGCAATCATCGATGATTTTAATCATCTTGCAGACAAAGGTATTCACGGGGAGCTTTCACCGCAAGCTGCAATTGTCGGTGATAAAAATCTCGTGCACCTCGCGCCAGGAGCAATCGTTCGTCCTTTTGTCACATTGGATACCACGAACGGGCCCATTCTGCTAGAGAAGAATGTAACCATCCATCCGTATTCCCACATCGAGGGTCCCCATGCACTGGGCGAAAAGTCCCAGGTGTTTGGCGGAAACATTCGCGAAGGCAGCGCAATTGGTCCTGTGTGTCGGATCCGCGGTGAGATTGAAGAAAGCATTATTCATGGGTATTCGAACAAACATCACGATGGCTTTTTGGGACATGCCTATTTGGGCGAATGGGTCAACCTCGGCGCGTTTACGACCAATAGCGATTTGAAGAACGATTATACGTCTGTGCAGCTTTATGTGAAAGGCGAGCTGGTCGATTCACAGGATTTAAAAGTCGGCTCATTCATCGGGGATCATACCAAAACCAGCATCGGGACTTTGATGACGACGGGCTCGATCGTTGGCATTATGAGCAATGTGATTTTTGCCGGATCGCTGATTTCAAAATTTGTACCGTCGTTTTGCTGGTTCATCAATAATCACGCGACCAAAGGATTTGGCTATCGGCACATGGTTGAAACAGCAGCCAAAGCCATGGCGCGGCGAAAGGTTCAATTGACTCCCGAAGATGAAGCCATGCTAAAAACTGTTTTTGAAATGACAAAGGAAGAGCGAAGTTTTTGGATTAAAAAAGGATTTCAATCATAATATTTGGAGGGTAATCATGACAGTTGCAGAACGTGTAAAAAATGTTGTAGCTCGACAGCTCAAGGTGAAATTAGAAGATATTAAACCCGAATCAGATTTTGTCAAAGATTTGGGTGCGGATTCCATGGCGAGCATCGAATTGGTGGCAGCTTTTGAAGCCGAGTTCGATATCGAGATGGATGAAGATGCCGCGCTGAGCGTGAAAACCGTTGGCAAAGCCGGCGAGTTTATCCAGCATATCGTAGATCAGCAGCAATAAGCTTAACCATAAAATTCCAGAAAAAAAGTTTTTAGAAAACACTTGCCCATGAAATACACGAAAAAGCGCAGAAGCTTTTTCGCAAATTCAGCTTTTGTGTTTGCTCGTGTTTTTCGTGGGCATGGGCTATAGATGCAGCTCGATCACATCTTTGTCCTGCAACATATATTCTTTGTTGATCCGCTGTCCATCGAAAACGCCGGTACCCCAAACCCGGGCGAATTTCAAATTCTCGGCAAAATCTTTATGCACCGCCTTCGCGAAGTCCATCAATGTACTTCCTTGCTGAAACGTAAATGGACGGCTGAAATCTGCATCATGCCCGGGACGTTTCGAATAAACGCGGATAATTTGGAGAAGATTCACAAGTTTGATGGATAATTCATCGGTGTGATCTTTGATTTGCGCTGAAATTGGAATCAAATCAAATCGCTCGTGATAAAATTCCTCAAGTATTTTAAAATTTTCACCCGCTTCTGGCAAATCGATTTTATTGGCAATGACGATTGTTTTCAATTCAGTCCAGGCTATGGCATCTGAAGCGCTTCGGGCATTGGCGTGAACTGCTTTGATTTTAAATCCTTCCAGAATTGCCAGCGTGGTTTCCATTTGCTCCAGCAAATCCTCTCGACTGGCGTCGATGACGAGCATCATCAGATCCGCAATGCGAATAATCGAGGACATCCAATTCTCACAATATTCAGCGCTCAATGGCGGCAGATCGACCAATTGGATCTGAATATCTTCATAAGGCATCATCGCCGGTTGAAAAATTCGGGTTGTGAATGGGTAATCAGCGACCTCAAGGTGAGTATTGGTCAGGGAAGATACCAAACATGATTTGCCCACATTGGGCGGGCCAACTACAACAATTTGGGCTGCACCTTCTTTTTCGACACTGTAACTGAATCGATGTCCGCCTTTGGTTTTTTTGACATCGATATCATCTTTGAGGCGAGCGATTTTTCGCTTAATATCCGCCTGCAGTTTTTCGGTTCCTTTATGTTTTGGGATATTCGCCAACATCTCTTTGAGCGCTTTCATGCGTTCGCGGTCATCTTTTGCGTGCTTGAATCGCTCTTCCGCGGACAGGTATTGTGGCGTTAAATTGGCTGGCATGGATAGAATCTCCTCTGGGTCATATTTTTTTATCTCATCCGGAAACCAATTTGACTTTGCTTATTATACATATTTTTTCAACAAATGTCAAGTCAAGATATTTAGCATATTTGGTCGAAGCATTGGACGAGGAAAGGGTATAATTCCCAAAATTTGAAAAGAACTTACAAGGAGCAATGGAGCACACTGAGACTCACGGAGATTTTTTGAGAAGGATTATTTTTCGGTTATAATACTCCGTTGAAACTCCGCTGCTCATTGCAGGGGAATTACTTCAGTAATCAATTTGCGAATCAAATCGCATCTCTTGAAACGCGGCGTAATGATTTACAATTCATCAACAATTGAGATTAACCTTGATTTTCAATTAAAAAATACTATATTTATCCACAGATGAAACAAGGTTCAAATCAATAAATTTGGAGAATGCATCATGAATACGCACCAGAGGGACATCACGAATTATCAACGGATCGCCAAATTGCTCTCAAAAAATCATATTCGCCGGTTCATTAAACCCGATTGCCTCTCCCTGCTGCCCGAGCTAAATCTCAGGTCGGACCAGAGAATTTTAGACATCGGCTGCAATAATGGGAGATTGCTTTTTACGCTGGCAACGTTTTTAGATGACTGCGAGCTTCACGGACTTGATATTGCCGAAGGACAAATTCGAAAGAATCAGAAGCGGAATCGCTATAAAAATTTGCAATTTCATTGCGCGCCGGCAGAAAATTTGCCGTTTGCGAATAACTGGTTTGACATCATTACCTGTTCCAACGCGATGAATCATTTTCCCCAGCGAGTTCGGGCATTGGACGAAATGCATCGGGTTTTAAAACCTTCTGGTGAGCTTTATATTCTTGAGGGACTTCGAGACGGCGCCTGGAAGCAGAAATTTGATAAGATTCTTCGGCAATCCAGGTTCATTCGACCCGAGAAAAAACATCTGCCACGAACGGCATTGTTCAGCAAAAGTTATTTTATTCATTTTATTAAATGAAATTCAAATGTACTCTTCAACCTAACTTGCATTTTTCATAAGGAGCAAACTCGATGAAAGGAAAAGCTGTCGCGCCACCGGTTTATCTGACTGCAACATACAAATTTGAAAGCTCGGACGATTTAATCGATGTCGTCCAGAATCGCAGCGGCTACATCTATTCGAGGTGGGATAATCCCACGGTTCGGGAAGCCGAGAAAATCATGGCTGGATTGGAAGGGTATGATGAAGCGCTGGGATTCAGCTCGGGCATGGCAGCGATTACAACGGCGGTCATGGCATTTCAGGATCGGAACAGCAAAATCGTCGCCATGAATGAAGTCTATGGCGGAACGTTTCAGCTTCTCTATGATTTCCTGCCGCGATTGGGAATGAATGTCGTTGGATTGGGCTGTGATCATCTCGATCAATTGTACGAGGAGATTGAATCGGGACTGACCATGCTGTATCTGGAAACCCCAACCAATCCGTTATTGCGCGTCATTGATATCAAGCCCCTGGTTGAAGCTGCGCATCGAAAGGGAGCGATCGTTCTGATCGATTCGACATTCGCGTCTCCTGTAAATCAGCATCCCAAGGATTTCGGAGTCGATGTCGTGATTCACAGCGCGACCAAATATTTGGGTGGACATCACGATATTACTGCAGGATTTATTTGCTGTGATAAAGAGCATTTTGGCGCCATCTGGGAGTATCGCAAAGTGATGGGGGGCATCATGGATCCCTGGACTGCGTTTCTGGCATTACGGGGAATCAGCACGCTGGAGCTGCGAGTTCTCCGGCAAAATGAAAATGCGATGAAGGTCGCCCAATTTCTCGACAGACACCCCAAAATAAAAGTCGTCAATTATCCGGGATTGCATTCCCATCCTGATCATGACGTTGCAACGCGACAGATGGCTGGTTTCGGCGGGATGATGAGCTTTGATGTGAAGGCCGACTTTGAAGGAACGAAACGGTTCATGGATCACCTGAAACTGATCAAGCTGGCGACCAGTCTCGGCGGCGTGACCAGCCTGGCGAACCAGCCGATCACGAATACCCATGCCGCTCTCAATCCCGAAGAACGAGCCAAAGCTGGCATCAGCGAGAGTCTGGTGCGATTATCTGTAGGAATCGAAGATGTTAATTTGTTAATCCATGACCTGGATCAAGCATTAGCGATGATTTGAAATAGTTGATGGTCGTTGCTGGTTTTGGGACGAATGAGAGATAATCGATAACTTAATTTTTTCAAATTTGATCGAAGGAGCTCAGTAACGAAAGGGCCGACCAATCGCATAAAGTTTGCGCTCTTCCCAAGATTCATTCATTTAAACGATAGTTCAGCAAGCTCCTTCCGGCTTTGAATGAAGCATCGCGATCAAATTTCTTCTTCACCATCTGAATAACCACTAAATGGCACCCATCGGCTTTTCTCGGTTGTTATCATTGTGCTATAGGAATGAAGCATTCCGTAGTTATTGCATCGGACCGAATACCATTCTATTTTTGAGTTTGCCGCCAGGTCACTCTTGATTTTATCCATCATTGAGACGCTGGAAATTTCTTTCGAATGAATTTTTTGAATGAGGAAATGCTCATCTTCTGCAGCGAGAAATGAATAGACCGGAGCCAATGCATTATTATCAACGATCTCGACCAAATCCTCGGGATAAAAATCATGCTTCGATTCGATTTCGATCGTAACCATGCTGAGCTGTCCAAATAATCCGCCAGTTTTTTGGGATGCTGATCCAGGGTAGGTGGTGATGCAGGGAATTTGCATTTTGAAAATGATTTTTGCCTCCTCCTGGGACGACATCGCTTTGGCAGAATAGTGGCACAGATATTTCACCAGTGATTTCTCCTTGGATACTGGCGTTATTTTTTCAATAAAAAAAGGATATTCAAATTGAATGAAAACCGATGACGCTTTCAATTCTTTGACATAATCAAAAATATTGACTCGAAGAGTATCCGTTCCGATATTGTCACGATGATCCTGGACAATGTGAATAAACCTGTCAATCCATCGCGCTTCAAATTCCTGCATAATCCGGGCGTTGATGGAAATATTGGCAATTGTTGCCTGACCAGTCGGCTCGGTTTTTGAAATTACTTTGATCGGGAACGGCAAATCCATGATCCCGACATCGACCAGAAATTTTTTATCTTTTACCATTTCTAAAACCTCATTTTATTTTTAATACGGAAAAATCCATCGACCCATCGAACAACGGCTGCCAGAGACCAACCGATTCAGCCCAGTCGCTACTCGACTATTCCAATACTCCAATGCTTTAGCAATCCATTACTCCAGCAATCCAACCCTCCAAAATTCCAGTATTCCATCATTCCAGAAAAAAATTCCTCCCAAAAGTTAGCCATCCTATCATCATCGCCGTCTCCGAGCCGTATTCATCACCATCGTCGTCAAATAATCCATTCTTGATTTCTGCGTCGTCTCCGATACCATTACCATGTCCAATTAAGTTCTCATAGCTTTTGGGAGGTTTTTTATTGATCCTTGAAACAGAACAGTTGGACTCCATCTTAAAGATGGAGTCCAACTGGTGAACTCCTAAAAGCATACCATTACACGCAATGCAACACCTGATCATGATTTGTACACTTTCGTCTCTTTCTTCACATAAAACTTTTAGGAGTTTTTTTCCTCTCTCCGAAACCCTCTAATTCAGGAGTGCCAGCTCGTTATGGCGTGCCCTGAAATTCAACTGAGCGATTCATTAGTTTCTTCCTCATCTCCTTTTCCTGAATGCCTCGCAAAATAAGCCGCCTTCTCAACGGCCATAATCATATCTCGATTTTCGACAAACACCTCGTTCGGCAGCTTCAACCGCATGGGCGCATAGTTCAGCAATCCCCGAATTCCCGCAGCCACCATGCGCTCGGCGATTTCCTGAGCTTCGTCAACTGGCACGGCCAGAATGCCGACATCAATAGAATTCTCTTTGATGACTTTTTCCAGTTCGTCAGTATGATAACAACGACAGCCGTGAATCACCTGATTGATCTTGCCCGGATCCGTATCGAACGCGGCGATGATCTGCAATTTGGGACGCCGGCCCTGAAAGTAATCCAGCACCGCTCGTCCCAGATGACCCAGGCCAGCCAGCGCCACATGCTGCATGTCCGGCGCATCGATGATCTCGCTGATGCTGTCCATCAGTTGCGTGATGTCATAGCCATGGACCGGGGAGCCATAGTA